>NZ_BSTC01000011.1 GCF_030269305.1 Kineosporia sp. NBRC 101731 | reverse complement strand
CGACGGGGGTCGATACATGCCTGAAGCCTGATCCATCAGCCAAGGACCAGCCTTAACGGCTAGCCAATTGGCATCGGTTGTTCAGATGCGCTGTTGAGTTCTCAAGGAGCGGACGCTCAGAACTTCTTGCCTTTCGGCGTTCCGTCCTGGCGACGTTGTAAACAGTAGACCCTGTGTTGCTCGCCGGTCAAATCCGTGTTTCGCGGTTTTAAACGACGATGGAGCTTTCCCCGGAACAGCAATAGCCATAAAGAGTTACGCCTACCCCGAAAGGGCACGCGACAACACTTCGAGCTTTTACTGGGAGAAAAGGTTTTATCACCCCGGAACCGGCCACCTGTATGTCCGTTGCTTCCGTGGAGTCGACGTCCGCCTGAGCGACCCGCCGAAAACCCTTGGAGAACATTACCAGCTCCCTGGCATCCTTCAAGGCCCGCCCGGCGCGACGGGCGTCACAAGCCGGTAACGGTGTCGGTCCCCGCCGATTCCCGCCGCCGGCGGGAGGTGGGGCCGACCGGCGACCGGAAATTGTCACCACCCACAAGTGGTCACACCTAGCCGACTACCCCTTCGCACCGCGGTCGCCGCACCCGAGCCGTTCGCTCAGCGGCTGCACAACCGACCACCCCCATGCCCGTCCCGAGGTCACCCTGCCCATCCCCAGATCGAGGACTCCCTGGGTGCGGCGGACATCAACGACTTCGTGTGAGCTGTCCCCGGCCTGACCCGCAGATCCACGGCCGGACCCCTGACGCGGTGTGTACACCTGGTACACCCGGTCTCGGGTGTACCAGGTGTACACACCGCAGACCGGCCGGCTCCCGGTGTGGCGTTGCCTGTCCTATCCCACCGGCAGGCGAACCCCACAGGCAGGCGATCCTTGCGGCCCCTGCGTCAGGGACGGACGGCGGACGCGCGCAGCAGCCGCAACGTCCCGATCTCCGCGGCGTTCTTCATCAGCTCCGCATTCACCCATCCGGCCATGTCGGCCAGGCTCCGTTCGGCCTCCACCGGCCAGGGGAACGAGGAGGGCGCGTCGAGCGCCTCGTCCGCAATCTCCTCCAGCAACCCCCGCCACTGCGATCCGAGCGTGCGCAGCCAGTCGACAGCCGCGTCCCCGATTCCCGGGTACTCCACCTCGGAGGGATCGCGCGGAGCACCACCGTGGGCCTGGTCGAGAGCAGCCCCCAGCCACCAGCCCAGATGCCAGCTGGTCCAGGCGATGGTGGGCACCGGGATGGGATCGGGCTGGCTCTCCGCCCAATCGGGCACCCAGCTCCCGTCTGCCTGTGCGTGCAGAGTCCAGCACAGCGGTCCGGGCTCCCAGAGGAAATCCTCCGACTCCAGACGCTCCAGGTGGTACTCGAAGAACGACCAGGCCAGGTCGAACTGCCAGCGGAGCAGGTCACGACGAGGGGACTCCATGGCGCGACCCCATCACATGATCTTCTCGGCGGCAATGGCGCTACTCACCGGTCTGCTGTCGGTGGGGACCGCTACGGTCGTCCCGTGACCGGCCAGAACTCCCCCTCCACCGGCGACGATGCTCGCCCCACCATTCCCCGTGCGTCGTCCTGGGTGCGCGCCGTCGGCTGGGACCAGCTGCTGCGGCTGTTGTGCGGCGGGGTCGGCGTGGGCGGGACGATTCCGCAGGGTCCTGCCATCGTCATCGCCAACCACTCCAGCCATGCCGACACCGCGGCATTGATCGCTGTGCTCGGTCACCGGGGCTCGGTGCTGGTGGTGGCCGGCGGCGACTACTGGAACGGGTGGCGCGGGCGTCTGGCCCGTGACGTGGTGGGCATCCTGCCGATCCAGCGCGACGGCGGGTTCGAGGCACTCCTCGACGCGGCCGGCGCCCACCTGGCCCAGGGCGGCACCGTCGTCATCTTCCCCGAGGGCACCCGCACCACCGACGGTTCGCTCGGCCGGTTCCGCTCCGGCGCGGTGCGGCTGGCGGCCGCCACCGGTGCCCCGATCGTGCCCACGGCCGTGCACGGCACCCGCGAACTGTTCGGCAAGAACAACCTTCCCCGGCTCAACAGCACCCGCACCGCGCCGCTGGGAGTCCGGTTCGGCGAGCCCGTCACGGTCTCTCCCACCGCAAGCACCGGTGACACCAGCGACGACCTGCGCAAGAGCGTCGAGGCCCTGCTCGAGGCCGGTCCGGCGCCGGTCAGCCCTTCCCCCATGTGGGAGTGGGCGCGGCTCAACCTGCGCGGGCGCAACGGCATGGCCTGGACCTTCGGCTGGGCCTTCGCCGAGGGCCTGTTCTGGCCGATCGTCGCCGAGACCGGCACCATCCCGGTCGCCCTGGCTCACGGACGCCGGTCGGTACCGGCCGTCGTAGCGGCGGCCGCCGGGTCAGTCGGCGGAGTGGCGGCGAACTACGCCCTGGCCCGGGCCGGTGTGCGGGTGCCCTGGCCGCTGACCACCCCGTCGATGCACGCAACAGCCCGGGAACAGCTGAGCACGGATGTCGGGGGCGCCCTGCGGGAGCAGCGCGGTAACGGCATCCCGGTGAAGGTCTACGCCCGCACGGCCGGTGAGCAGAGCATCAACCCCGGCACGTTCATCACCGCCGCGGCCCTGGCCCGTAGCTCCCGCATCATCCCCGTCGGCCTGGCCGCGGCCGCGGTGGGTGAGATCGCCCAGCGCCGGCTCAAGGTCAGCTACGGCGGGGTGCTCGCGCTGTCCGGGGTGGGTCTGGCCGTGGGGCTGGAGCTCGTCGTGCGCAGCTGGAAGCAGCACCGGTGAGCGGCCTGTACGCGGCCAAGGCCTGGTACACCGCCCGGCTCGACGTGTTCATCCGGCAGGCCGTGCGCCGGGGCATCAGCCCGGACGTGTTCACGGCCGTCGGTGTGCTCGGCGGGGTGGTGGCGGCCGGGTTCCTGGCCCTGTCCGCGGAACACCCGAGCCCGGTGTGGGCGCTGCCGGTGCTCGCGGCCCAGGCCCTGCGGCTGGCGGGCGCCAACCTCGACGGTGCGGTTGCCCGAGCCCGTAACGTCAGCCGGCCCTGGGGTTTCGTCCTCAACGAGATCGGTGACCGGGCCGGTGACCTGGTGGTGGTGCTCGTGCTCGCCCACTGTGCCGGTGGCTGGTGGGGCCTGATCGGCCTGGCCGGGTCCACGCTGCCGACCTTCGCGTCGCTGAGCCTGGCCGGGGCCGGCGGCCCTCGTCTCAACGGCGGGCCGCTGGGCAAGACCGAGCGCTGCCTCATCACCGTGCTCGTGGCACTGGTCGCCAGCTGGTGGGAGCCGTACGACCTGGCCTGCGCGGTCATCGGCATCGGGGGTCTGCTCACGGCCGCCGTGCGCCTGCGCACCGGGCACGAGGCGCTGGTGCAGGCATGAACTGGCTCACCCACCGCTTCGACCTGTTCCACGATCCGGCTTGGCACGTCACGGTTCTCGGCCTCGACCTACAGGGCCGGGGGCTCTACCTGGCCGCGCTGTCGGCCTCGCTGCTGCTGATCACCGCGCCGGTCGCGCTGAAGCTCGGCGGTGAGATCCGCACCCGCTGGCAGACCTGGGCCCTGATCCTGCCGGTCATCGGCATCCCGCTGTGGACCGGCCGCATCGCCACCACGATCCTGGCCACACTGCTGGCCGCCGGAGCGAGTCTGGAGTACGCGCGCCTGGCGAAACTGGCCCGTGCCGACACGGTCTGGCTGCTGGGCAGCGCCATCGTCATGCCACTGGCCACGCTGTCATCGCGAGGGTTCCCGATCGCCGGCTGGGTGCCGTGGGCGATCCTGGGCGGGGCGGCGATCCCGCTGCTCGGCGCCGATCACCTGGACGGTTTCCGCCGGGCCGCGATGACCTCGTTCGGCATCGTCTGGCTGTGCTGGTCACTGGCGAACCTGCCGCTGCTGGGGCGCGACGCGTTCGTCATCCTGTTCGCCGCGGCCTGCGCCGACGTCGGCGCGTTCGTCGGTGGCAAGTCGCTGAAACGCTTTGCCTGGGGCCGGGCCGGGCTCACGCCCCTGTCGCCGAACAAGACCTGGGGCGGCGTGGCGGGCGGTTTCATCGCCGCCACCCTGATCCTGCTGGCCTGTGACTCGTTCTCGATCGGCTGGCTGCTCGCGGTGTGGATCGGCGGGATCGCGGGTGACCTGCTGGAGTCGATGCTCAAACGCCAGCAGGCGGTGAAGGACGCCGGCGACTGGCTACCGGGCTTCGGGGGCCTGCTCGACCGCATCGACAGCCTGCTGATCGCCATGCCGCTGGCCGTACTCCTGGCCTGACCCCTGATGACCGGCCCCCGTCAGGAGATGGGTGACCTCGAGGCCATTCAGGGCCAGTATTTTTTCACCATTCATCATGTTCAGGGAGCCATCCACCGGGCCGCGTCGACGTGAATGGCGTCGCCGCCGACCTGTTCGCGCAGCACGCTCTCCATCTGCGCCAACGAGGCCGCCCCCACCCGCTGCTCCCATTCCTCACGTAGCTGGTCGAAGATCGCCTCGGCCTCGCCGAGCATCGCCAGACCGTGAGCGGTGACGTAGAGGCGCTGACGGCGTCCGTCGTCCGGATCGGGCTCGCGGGCCACGTAACCGCGTTCCTCCAGAGCGGTGACGGTCTTCGCGGCCGCCTGCTTGGTCACCGACATCCGGCGCCCGACCTCGGAAATGCTGTCGGCGCCGGACAGGATCGCCTGCAGCGCGAAGTCGTGCACCGGGCGGACCTCTGCGTAACCACGAGCGGTGAGTTCAGCGGTGGCTCGGTCGGCCAGCGTGCGGAACGCACCGAGGAGCAGTTGCGCGAGGTCGGCGCCGGCTCGGGACATGACCCCAGTTTATGGCCGCGTTGACAGCGACAACCAAGGTTGTCTACCTTGATGGACAACCTTGGTTGTCCAAACGAGAGTGAAGCGCATGCCCGTCATCGAACCCCTCGGCGCCACCGTCCCCGGTGCCACCCACCACCTGACCGACCTCGACAGCGCCCGACTGCACCATGTCTCGGCCGGCACCGGCGGCTCCCCCATCCTGCTCGTGCACGGCTGGCCGGAGACCTGGTGGGCCTTTCGCCAGCTGATTCCACTCCTGGCCGGCACTCACCGCGTGATCGCCGTCGACCTGCGTGGCTTCGGCGACTCCCGCGCCACCGACCACGACTACGGCGAGGCGGCCTCGGCCGAGGACCTGCACCACCTGATCAAGCATCTGGACCTTGGCCCCGTGCACCTCGTGTGTCAGGACATCAGCGGCGGTGTGGGTTTCCGGTTCGCGGCCACACACCCCGACGACGTACTCAGCTTCACCGGGATCGAGACGACGCTGGCAGGCTTCGGGCTGGAGGCCCTGGCCGACGTGAACCACGGTGGGTCCTGGCATCTGGGGTTCCTGGGCACACCCGGCATCCCGGAGATCCTCCTGCCCGGCCACGAACGCGAGCTGATCGAGGGTTGGGCGTACCCGATGATGACCGGGGTGCCGGGCTCGGTCACCGAGGCCGACTTCGACGAGTTCCTGCGCAGCTACGGGCGGCCCGAGGGCTGGCGCGGCACGCAAGGTCTCTACCAGGCCCTCTTCTCCGACGGCGGCAAGACCGCGGCACTGGCCGAGAGCAATCCTCTGACCGTGCCCGTACTCAGTATCGACGGTTTCAGCGCCCCCTTCACCCAGCAGACCCTGCGCCAGTTGACGCAGCAGGAGATCACCTCCCACCACCTGGAAGGCGTCGGTCACCTGGTTGCCCAGGAAGCCCCGCAGGCCCTGGCCGATATCCTGCTCGACTTCACCGGCCAGGTCGATCACGGCTGAAAGAACATCAGGAGCAGCAGAACTCGTTGCCTTGCGGGTCGCGCATGACCCACCAGTGACCGGCCGGCCCCTGATTCACCTCGTTCACCCGGGTCGCGCCGAGCTTCTCCAGCCGGGCCACCAGATCGTCCAGTGATCCCGGGCCCCGGTGCACGTCGATGTGGAGCCGGTTCTTCGCCGTCTTCTCCTCGGGCACCTCCTGGAACAGCAGCCGACGTCCCTGGCCGATGCCGGTGAAGGCGTCGAACGGGTCGTCCGGGTGCCGGATCGCTGCCATACCCCGGAAGTACTGGCGCCCCTCGTGCTCCACGATCGCGGCCGGTGGCACCTGACCAGCCCCGACCAGATGCTCGATCAGAGCGCTCTGGTCTTCGGGCGTGTACTCCAGCGCCGCCGCCCAGAACTCGGCGAGCGCGATCGCGTCGTGACTGTCGATGACCAGCTTCCACCCCAGAGCCATGAACCTATTGGTAGTGGTTACCGGGTGGGCAGGACAAGCGCGGCTCCACCGCGGTGCCCACCCCCGCGCGCGACATCCCCGGATCGCCCGGTCGAGGCGTCCTCCATTGGTGCCCTGTCGATCACCACGGCACCAATGGAGGACGTGGGTCAGAGGAAGTAGAGACGGTTGAGTGCGGTGGACTCGGCCGGGGTGGAGGTGACGGGCTCACCGTCGACCGTGACGAGCCCGGATTCCGGGGCCACGCGCACGGTGGCGAGGCGGTGGTTGAGCAGCATCTGGGCGGGGCCGATGCCCCGGGTGCCCCGTACGCCGACGCGCCGGCGGCGGGTGGTCATGGTGTCGTTGCCGTCCTGCGCGGCGGCCTGGGAGGTGAAGGCCACCGACAGATCGGCCGCGGTCGCGCCGTGCCCGCCGAACTGCGGTCCGTAGACCAGAGGTTCGGCGCGGTCGATCGCGGCGTTCGGGTCGCCGGTGATCCCGTAGGCGGGAAAGCCCGCCTTGAGCACGAGGTCGGGTTTCGCACCGAAGAATGGGGGACGCCACAGCACGACATCGGCGAGTTTGCCCACCTCGAGCGTGCCGATCTCGTGGGAGAGGCCGTGCGCGATCGCCGGATTGGCCGTCAGCTTGGCGATATATCTCAGGGCGCGGGCGTTGTCGTTGGTCTCCCCGGGGTTCAGGGCGCCGAGGTCGGCCTTCATCTTCCCGGCCATCGCGAAGGTGCGGCGCACGGTCTCCCCGGCGCGGCCCATGCCCTGGGCGTCGGAGGAGGTGATCGGGATGATGCCCAGGTCGTGCAGCACGTCCTCGGCGCCCATCGTGCCGGCCCGGATCCGGTCGCGGGCCAGCTCCGCGTCACCGGGCAGGTCTTCCTTGAGCCCGTGCGCGGCCATGATCATGTGGAAGTGCTCGGCGACCGCGTCGCGCCCGAAGGGCAGGGTCGGGTTGGTGGACGAGCCGATGACGTTCGGTTCCCCGGCCAGGCTCAGCACGTTCGGCACGTGCCCGCCGCCGCAGCCCTCGATGTGGAACGCGTGGATCGTGCGCCCCTCCAGCACGGCGAGCGTGTCCTGCACCGACAGCGACTCGTTGATCCCGTCGGTGTGCAGCGCGACCTGCACGTCGTACTCCTGCGCCACCCGCAGCGCGGTGTCCAGGGCGCGGGCGTGCGCACCCATGTCCTCGTGCACCTTGAACCCGCAGGCGCCGCCCTCGACCAGGGCCTCCACCGACGAGCCCGGGTCGGAGGCCGAACCTCGGCCCAGGAAGCCGATGTTCACCGGCCAGGCGTCGAACGCGTTGAAGGCGTGGCGCAGGGCCCAGGGCGAGTTCACGCCGACGCCCCAGACCGGGCCGAACTCCTGCCCGATGATCGTGGTGACGCCGCTGGCCAGCGAGGCCTCCATGATGCGGGGGCTGAGCAGGTGCACGTGGGTGTCGATGGCCCCCGCCGTGGCGATCAGGCCCTCCCCCGGCACGATCGTGGTGCCGGTGCCGACCACGACGTCCACCCCGTCGAGGGTGTCCGGGTTCCCGGCCCGCCCGATGGCGCTGATGCGGCCCTCCCGGATCCCGATCGAGACCTTACGGATGCCCAGCACCGCGTCGATGACGACCACGTTCGAGATCACCACGTCGCAGGTCTGGCTGACCCGGGCGGCCTTGAGGTGCATGCCGTCACGGGCGGTCTTGGCGAAACCGGCGAGGAACTCCTCGCCCGGCCGCTGGGAGTCCGCCTCGACCTCGATCACCAGACCGGTGTCGCCGAGGCGGATCCGGTCGCCCTCGCGCGGTCCGTAGGCGCTGGCGTAGTCGGCTCCGGCGAGGCTCATGCCTGCTCCTCCTGGGTGTCCAGATACCCACAGGCGTGGGCCTTCTCGAGGGCGGCGGCGATCGCGCCGGGCGCGTCCAGCGGGCCGTCGACGAGACCGGCGAAACCGATGACGACGCGGGCACCCCCGATCGGGGTCAGCTCGACCTCGCGGGTCTGGCCCGGATCGAAACGCACGGTGCCGCCGGCATCGATGGCGAGACGTCGTCCGTACGCCGCCCGCCGGTCGAACCGTAGACGGGGGTTGACCTCGAAGAAGTGGAAGTGCGAGGTGACGCTGATGGGAACGGGGGACGTGTTGGTCACCGGGATCGTCACCGCGTCGGGGAAGGTGACCGGCTGGGCGGGGCCGGGCAGCAACGCGCCCGGGGCATCGTCACCCAAGGATCCTGCGAACGGATCCGTGACCACCACGAGCCGGGTGCCGTCGTCGAACACGGCCTCCACCTCGACCCGGTCCACGACGTCCGCGACCCCCGGCAGCACCTCGTGCGGGCCGAGCACCGTGCGCCCCGCCTCCATCGCCTGCGCCAGGCGGGCTCCGTCGCGCGCGGCCTCACACACCGTGTCGGCGATCAGCGCCGTGGCCTCCGGAATGTTCAGCCGCAAGCCGCGGGATCGCCGTGACCTGGCCAGTTCGGCGGCCGTGAAGATCAGCAGCCGGTCACGCTCGGTGGGGGTCAACCGCATGCCGCCCACCTTAATCGAAATCATTTCGGTTAAGGTGGGGGCACGCCCGACCCCCGGAGGACCCCATGCACGCCGGACGCCACATGCCCGCCGAATGGGAAGCGCACGAGCGCACCTGGATGGCCTTCCCCACGCCCAACCCCACGTTCGGCGAGACCGGCGGGCCCGACCTGACCCGCGCGCGCACCGCCTGGAGCGCCGTCGCGAACACCATCGCCGGGTACGAACAGGTCTCCATGCTCGTGGCCCCCGGTGACGACTCCGCCGCCAAGACGCTGCTCGACCCGCGGATCCAGCTGGTCGAGGTCGCCCTCGACGACGCCTGGCTGCGTGACTCGGGCCCCACCTTCGTCCGCACCCCCACCGGTGACGGTGACGGTGACGGTGACGGGCTGATCGCCGTGGACTGGTGCTTCAACGGCTGGGGCGCCCAGAAATGGGCGAAGTGGGACCTGGACGCCTACGTGGCCACCGCGATCGCCGAACGCGCCGACATGCCGGTGAGCACCTCGACCCTGACTCAGGAGGGTGGCGGCCTGCACGTCGACGGCGCGGGCACCGTGCTGCTGACCGAGACCGTGCAGCTCGACCCCGACCGCAATCCCGGCTGGACCCGCGAGGACGTCGAGACCGAGATCCACGCCCAGCTCGGCACCACCACCGCGATCTGGCTGCCGCGCGGCCTGACCGCCGACTACGGCGAGTTCGGCACCCGTGGCCATGTCGACATCGTCGCCGCGTTCACCCGCCCGGGCACTGTCGTCGTGCACACCCAGACCGACCCCGGCCACCCCGACTACGCTGTCTCGCAAGAGGTCTCGGCCATTCTGCGGGATGCCACCGACGCCCGCGGCCAGCGCCTGGAGGTCATCGAGCTGCTGGCCCCCGAACGGCACGAGATGGCCGGCGAACTCGTCGACCACTCCTACGTCAACCACTACGTGGCCAACGACGTGGTGGTGCTCTGCTCGTTCGACGATCCCCGCGACGAGCAGGCCCGGGCCGTGCTGCAGAGCGCCTACCCCGACCGCACCGTCGTCACCGTCGACGCGCGTGACATCTTCGCCTTCGGCGGCGGCATCCACTGCATCACCCAGCAGCAGCCCCGTTGACCCGGCTGACCCGGCTGACCCGGCTGACCCGGCTGACCTGAATGGCCCGACCCGCCAAGCCTCTGCTCTCGCGCGAGGCGATCCTGCGGGCCGCTCTGGCCCAGCTCGACGCCACCGGCACGCTCGCCCTGCCCGCCCTCGCCCGGGAGCTGGGTGTCGGCACCTCCTCGCTCTACCACCATGTCAAAGGTGGCCGGGAAGAGGTGATCGAGGGCATTCGCGGACTGCTGTCGGTGTCCGCGATGCCGTCCGACCGCCGCCCGGGCGAGACCTGGCGCGACTTCACCACGCGCTGGGCCGCCTCGTACCGCGCCGCGTACGCCGCCCACCCGGCGGTGGTGCCCCTGATGACCGCGCAGACCGTGGCTCATCCGGCCACGCTCGCCTCGTACGAGACCCTGGCCGAGGTGCTGCACGACGCGGGTTTCGGCGACCAGGACCTCCTGCACGTGGTGACGGTGCTGGACAGTTTCATCCTCGGCTCGGCCCTGGACGCCGGGGCCCCGGTCGAGGTCTGGGCCGACGGCGGCGATCCGGACTCGGCGCTGTCGCGGGCCCGCGGGGCGACCCTCGCCCAGCCGGGTGACCGCTCGGAGCGTGCGTTCCGGCTGGGTCTGGAGAGTCTGCTCGCCGGGCTCGAGCACCTGCGGTCCGGAAGCGGCCGACCCCGTTGACCTCCACCACCTGCCTCAGGGCAGCGGAGGCGGCACCGGACCGTCCGCGTCTCCGTGGACCACGAGCACCGGACTGTGCGCATGCTCGGCGACCTTCTCGCTGACCGATCCGATCAGCAGGCCGGAGAAGCCACCGTGACCACGGCTGCCGACCACGGTCATCAGTGCCCCCTCCGACAGTCCGATCAGGACCGCGGCCGCCCCACCTTCCCGGACCACGGTCACCAGGCCGTCCGGTTCACCCTCGGGATAGGCCTCTTTCACCGCAGCGGTCAGCACACCCGTCGCGACCTCATCGGCATTCCAGTTGGGCATCGGCGCACCGAAACCGTACGGCGCCGGGAAGTCCCAGGCGATGACTGCCTGAATCTGCGGCCCGGCACCCGGACCGGCCAGACCGGCCAACCGACTGGCCCACCGCAGAGCGTATTTCGACTGCTCAGATCCGTCCACGCCGACCACGATGCGGGGCCGGCCCGACGACGTGTTCTCGCTCATCGCCATCTCCTTCGATGTCACCTGCTCGTAGACCCAGCCTCCGTTCGCAACGACCCCTCCAGCAGAGGCGAACGTCCCGGACCCGAACCGGCCCATCTGATCAAAGATGACATTTTTCAATGCCATACGGATTTCCCGTCCGGTGACGGTTCGACTGACCGTTCGACGCATCTCAGGACCTTGGACCAGGGAGGCCGACCACCGCGCCCGACCCGAACATCTGCCGCTGACCCTGTGAAAGCCGCCACGAGGCTAGGCCATCCGGATCGGGGAGGGCCGAAAGACTCTGCCCGAACCGGCGAGAACGCAGTGCCATGGTGAGGTAGGGCACCGGCCCAGACAGGGCGATGCTCGAGGAGGCCGGATCATGAGCACGCTCACGACGGCACGTCGCCCGCCACTCGCCACCATGAACGCTCTGCTGTCACCTCGCACCGTCGTGGTGGTCGGTAGCCACCGCACGCCCGGCGATCCGGCCGGGACCTATCACCAGGCGCTGCGGATGGGACAGTTCTGCGGCACCCTCGCCCAGGTTGATCCGACCGGAGCATCCGACGGGTTCCGGTCGGTGGGCGAGGTCCCGTGGCGTCCCGATCTGGCGATCCTCGCGGTACCCGGTCCGCACTTGCTCGCGGCCCTGGACGACTGCGCCGACGCCGGGGTGAGGGCCGTGGCCGTCGTCACCGCCACCAGCCATGACGAGGGCCTGCAGTTGTCCGCCCGGGCGAGCCGGCGCGGGCTGTTGATGATCGGGCCGGGAAGCCTGGGGGTACTGAACCCGCTCCCCCTCGTCCGGCTGAATGCGACAGCGATCCGGCACGGCGTACGGGCTGCCGGGGCGGTCGCCGAACAGGACGCCGAACAGGACGCCGGGAGGGTCGCCGGGGTGGCGGTCGCGGTGCGCGGAAGCCTTCTGGCCACCCAGCTGCTCGAGGAGATCTGGCGTCGCAGCCTTCCTCTGTCCGGGTTCGTCGACCTCGGCGACGCCGCGAATGTGAGCGCCCAGCAGGTCATGAGCTGCTGGGGCCACGGCACCGCGACGCAGGTCGTCATCCTGGGGTCCTCCTGCCTCACCGCCGGTCTCACCGCCGAGGTGCTGTCCCGGGTCGTACCCGGGTCGCCCCCACACCCACCGCTGGTCGTCCTGGACGAAGGGAACCTCGCACCGGCGCAGCGCCGGTGCCTGAGCGCGCTCGGGGTGATCGTGACGGAGTCTGTCGCGGAGTCCCTCGACGTCGCCAAGCTCCTGATCACGCAGACCCCACCCGAAGGTTCCGGTCTGCTGATCATCAGCGACGACCAGGCCGGCGCGATGGCCGCCGCCCGCACCGCCGCACTCGCCGGTGCCGAGCTCTGCCACACCGACCATCCGCTCCGGCGCACCATCGACTCGCTCCTGCCGGCCTCGAGCTGGAGCGAGGGTGTGCTGTACCTCGGGGACCAGGTCGGCCCCGAGCACTACGAGCTCGCCGTACGAGCGCTGCGGGACGACGGCTCCGTCCACGCTGCGCTCCTGATCCAGTCCCGTACCGGCAGCCGACACGGTGACGACATGGTTGCTGCTCTCCATCAGCTGCTGAGCGCCTGCTCGCGGGCACACGCCACCGGGATGCTGATGGCTGCCGCCCTGGTGGACTCACCCGCTCCGGCCGATGGCCTGCCGTGGTACCCGGACGAGCAGAAAGCGGTTCGCGCCCTGGTCCTGGCCTCCACCGGCGGAGCCGGGCATCGCCCCGTCGGTGGAGGCCAGGACCAGCGAGGTGATGCTCCGCAGCCATGACCCCGAGCCGGAACGGTCGCTCGGTCCCTGATGACCCCGGTGTCCCCGGTGTCCCCGGTGTCCCTGATGGCCGAACCGGGACGCCTCGCCCTGACCGGACGCGCACGGACAGGACTTTCGCCTCTGTAGGTCCCGGGCTCTCGAGGGCTGTGATGACCAATGGTCATTTTCCATTACTGGGAGTTGCTACCTTGAGCGATCCGTTTCCCGGCCTCCTGCTGGCAGGAGCGCCGGCGGCCAGAGCTTCCCGCACGGAGCAGCCGACCGGGAACATTCACGCGTGGCACCTCACGCAGCGCCCACCCGCGCTGACGTACGAGCTGTACCTCGTCCTGTCCGGATGCGCCCTGCAGTGCCTCAACTGCCCGACACCGGAGGTCTGGGACCGTTCGGGCGGCGACGAATCACCCTTTCCCGAAGCACAGTCCCGGCTCCAGGCCCACCGTCAGGCCGTCACCGGCTCCGGCGGCGGATTCACCCTGACCGGAGGCGACCCTTTCGCCCAGCCCGGGTTCACCGCGGCCGTCCTGCGGGCCGCCCGAGAGCAGGGCTACCGCACCACGCTCGAGACCCCGGGCTACCTCGGCGGCCTGGTTCCCGACACCACCCTGGACGACATCGGCGTGATCGTGCTGGACCTGAAAACCACCGATCCGCAACTTTTCCGGCGCATCACCCGGCAGGACATCAACCCGGTCCTCCAGTTCACCGACCGGCTTGCCGCCTCGGGGCGCGAGGTACACCTCAGCTATCTGCTCATTCCGGGCCTCAACGACTCCCGGCAGAACATCGACGACCTCGCGCGGTTTGTGAACGCCCACGCCAACATCAGCCGGGTCGAGGTCATGGGCTTCCAGCACCTCGGGACCGGCTCGTACCGGCGCCTGGGCCTGCCCTATGAACTGAGGGGGACCGCCGAGGCCACGACGGGCCAGATCCAGCGCGCCCGAACCCTCTTCGAGGACCAGGGGTGCATCACCGATCTCGGCGTCACGATCCGGTCGCCGGCCGATCAGTTCTGAGACAGGCACGGCATCCCACCGACACCGTTCAGCTCTCCGGGACCTTCGCCTCTCGTCACCGTCGGCCCATGAACAGACGCTGAGAGTGACGAGCGCTGACCCGCCCGGTCGAAGTGCCTTCCCGCGACTGAGGAAGTTCCATCATGACCATCCAGAAGGCCGGACCCACCCGCGTACCGGTGACAGCCTGGCCCACCGGTTCAGCCCTACCGTTGCACGTGCCCGGCCGGGTCCTGATGACGGTGAGAAGCCCAGACCCGGACGACGAGATGCGATTCACCGTCACCCTGGGCCCGGCGCACCCCCATCTGGGTCCCACCACCGTCGAGGAGGTTCTCCGGTTCCGGAACGGGGCGAGCACGCTGGTGGTGGAAGGCTACGAACCCCTCCTCCAGCCCGGTTTCAGCAGTGCCCTGATCCACATCGGTCGCGAGAGAGGGCTCCGCACCGAGCTGGTCACGTCCGGATTCCCCAGCCGTCATCTGAGTGACCTTTTCCTGCAGGAGATCACCCTGCTGACGGTGAGCCTGCCGCCGTGCAGCACGACCATCCAGATCGCCGGCACCGACGGGCAGGACGACCCGATCGCCTTCCTGCGCCGTCTGTCGCGATTGGGCCGGCCCCTGCGTGTCCAGATTCCCGCCGCAACGTCCTTCTCCGATACCCCGTCGATGAAACGGGCGATGGTCGAGATCCTTCTGGGCCTGCCGACACTGCGGTCCGTCGAGATCTACACGCCGGGCATTCCCTCCCGCCGGCCATCCGACGGTCTCTGCCTGCGCAACCACGCACCGGCCGCGACCAGCGGCCATCGGCCCCCCGACACCACCGCCGCCCGGCTCCGTGCCCTTCTGAGAAAGCACGGTCTGCCGGTCGAACAGCCACTGCCCGACGACCGGTGACCGACTCCTCGCCGGTTCCCGCAGTCCGTCATCGGATTCGCACCGTTCGCGACCAGCCCGAGAAGGGGAGAGGACCATGAACAAGAATACGGGGGGCGCCGTGTTCAAAGATCGTACGGAGGCCGGGCGGGCCCTGGCCGATCACCTGGCCGACCACTTCGCCTCCGGCCTCCCCGAGGAGACTCTCGTGGTCGGCCTCACCGGTGGGGGTGTCGCCGTGGCCGCCGAGGTCGCCACGCGGCTCGAGCTCCCGATGGATGTCGTCGTGGTGCAACGCCTGCACCGATCCGGGCAGCCGACCATGGTCCTGGGCTCCGTCGCCGAGCACGGCACCAGTGCCATGGTTCCGGGTGCCTGGGACCGGTACCTGGTGGGCCCGAACGAGCTGGAAGATCTCATCCGCCGCCAGCGCCTGCGGCTACGCCGCCGGACCGACCAGATCCGCCGGGGTATCGCACCGCTCTCCTGCCGGGGCCGAACGGTGCTGCTCATCACCGACGGCCTGGCCAGTGGCGCGAGCGCCCGCGCGGCCGGTGCCGCGGTGCGGGCGCGCGGGGCCCAGCACATCTTCCTGGCGGTCCCGGTGAGCTCCCCGGCCGGCCCGGCGGCAGTCGCCCTGGCGGCCGACGAGTTCTCCAGCCTGTACTCGCCGGAGCCGTTCCGTTCCGTCGGCGAGTGGTACGCCGACTTCTCCGAGGTCACGGACGAGCAGGTGAGCGCTGTTCTACACGGCACCAGCGGTTTCGCCGGCCCACCGAGCCTGGTGTCGTCCCCGCCGTCGTTCTCGACGGGCTCTGCCTCGCCCTGGGCGACGATGTTCTGACCGGCCGGCGGCCGCTGCCGGTCAGGGGAGACGGATGATCCTCCCCCGACCGGCCGAGCGACAGCCCGGTCAGGAGTCGCGGCGGGGCCTGGACCCGGCTCAAACCCGACTCAAACCCGACTCAGACCTGACTCAGACTCGATCAGCCTGATCAGACCCGACCGGCCCCGGCCGGCACCGATGTGTCCTTGTCCCCGTGCACGACCAGCACCGGGCAGGCAGCCCGCTCGGCCACCCGCATGCTCACCGACCCGAGGAAGAGGCCGGCGATGCCGCCGTGACCCCGGCTGCCCACCACGGCCAGCTGCGCACCCTTCGACAGGTCGATCAGGGTCTGGGCCACGCCACCCCGCCGGACGACCTGCGTGACGTTCTCCGGAATACCCTCGGGAAAAGCACTTTTCACGGCATTATCGAGAATTCCCTGAGCCAGCTCGTTCCCGCCGCCTCCGCCCATCGGCGCCCCGACCCCGTAGGGCGCGGGGTAGTCCCAGACGATGACCGCCTGGATCTGCGGCAGCTGCGGTGCACCCGGGAGCCGCTCCAGCCGGCCGGCCCATTGCAGAGCCCGCTTCGACTGCTCCGATCCGTCGACACCGACCACGACCAGTGGCCGTGCGGTAGATGCATCAGTACTCATGATCGTCCCCTTCCGGGATGAGTCCGCTTCGTGAGGCCCACCCTGCGCCGGAGGTACCGCATCGGTCAGAGGCGAACGTCCTGCCCGCCCGTCGACCACTGCCCCAGCACCGGACCTTGGTCCCTGGCGAGCCTGTTCGACAGCGGTGAACGTGGAGGTACAGAACGTTCATCTGGCTGGAGATGCATTGCGATGACGCAGCTGATCACACCCAGAACGACTAAGTACGTCTACGATTTCGCCGAAGGCGACGCGCAACTGGCGGATCTGCTCGGCGGCAAGGGCGCCAACCTGGCCGAGATGACCAGGATCGGTCTCCCGGTCCCGCCCGGTTTCGTGATCACCACCACCGCCTGCCGCGCCTATCTCGAGACCGGGGCCGCCCCCTCCGCCCTGGAAGCCGAGATTCGTTCCCATCTGGAGCGTCTGGAGCATCAGGCGGGGCGCCGGCTGGGTGATCCGGTGGATCCGCTCCTGGTATCGGTGCGCTCCGGAGCCCGGTTCTCCATGCCGGGCATGATGGAGACGGTTCTGGACATCGGCCTGAACGACGTCAGCGTGCATGGCCTGGCCGTCGCCAGCGGCGATGAACTCTTCGCCTGGGACTCCTACCGCCGGCTGATCCAGATGTTCGGGAAGACGGTTTTCGAACTGCCCGGAAGCCTTTTCGATGATGTTCTGACCAAGGCACAGCACCGGGCCCAGGTATCCTCGGTCACCGATCTGTCGGTGGAGCAGTTGCGCCAGGTGACCGAACGGTTCAAAGACATCATCCTGGACCAGACCTGGCACGAGTTCCCGCAGGATCCCTCGGAGCAGTTGCTGTCGGCGATCCGGGCGGTGTTCGGGTCCTGGAACTCCGACCGCGCCATCGCCTACCGGCGGCAGGAACGGATCCCGGGCCACCTGGGGACGGCCGTCACCGTGATGGCCATGGTCTACGGCAATCTCGGCCAGAATTCAGGCACCGGAGTGGCTTTCACCCGTGATCCGGCGAGCGGCGTGCCCGGCGTGTACGGGGACTATCTCAGCGACGCCCAGGGCGAGGACGTGGTGGCCGGCGAGCGCAACACCCGGCCGTTGGCCGACCTGGAGTCGCTGGATCCCCGCAGCTTCCACGAGCTTCTCGGCTACCTGAAGATCCTTGAGCAGCACTACCGGGATCTGTGCGACACCGAGTTCACCATCGAGCGGGGCCACCTGTGGATGCTCCAGACCCGGGTCGGGAAACGCACGGCTGCGGCCGCCTTCGTCATCGCCGCGCAACTGGTCGACGAGGGCGTGATCGACCTGGACGAAGCCCTGGCCCGGGTCAGCGGCGCGCAGCTGTCCCGGCTGATGTTCCCCGCCTTCGCCCCGGGCGCGGGCGACCGGGTCCTCGTCAGCGGAATTCCCGCCTCCCCCGGAGCCGCGGTGGGGGCGATCGCGCTGGACCAGGCCACCGCCAGGGCATCGGCCGGACCGGTCGTCCTGGTGCGCCGCGAGACGACGCCGGACGACCTTCCGGGCCTGATCGCAGCGGAAGGGGTGCTGACCGGTCACGGCGGGAAGACCTCCCACGCGGCGGTGGTGGCCCGGGGCATGGGCAAGACCTGTGTCTGCGGGGCCGAGGCCCTGGTGATCGACGAGGCGGCCCGCACCGTCGAGGTCGGCGGCGTCCTGCTCCGCGAGGGCGATGTCATCTCCGTGGACGGTGACAGTGGGCAGGTGTATGCCGGGGCGGTGAGGGTCTGCCCCTCCCCGCTGGTGGAGTACTTCGAGACCGGCCTGATGCCACCGGGAAACAAGACCGTCGCGGCCGTGGCCCGGCTCCTGGAGCACGCCGACCGGCGGCGCCGCCTCCAGGTGCAGGCCAATGCCGACACTCCGCCCGACGCCGAGCGGGCGCGGCGTCTGGGTGCGACGGGCATCGGGCTGTGCCGCACCGAGCACATGTTCCTGGGCGAGCGCCGCATCCTGGTCGAACGGCTGGTGCTGGCCACGACCCCCGAGCAGGTGCGTCACAGTCTCGATGCGCTTCTTCCTCTGCAGCGTGAAGATTTTCGCGACATTCTGGAGCGGATGGACGGCCTGCCGGTAACGATCCGGCTGATCGACCCACCGCTGCACGAGTTCCTGCCCCGTCTGGAAGACCTGACCGAGAAGGTCGCCCGGGCTCAGGGCTCCCCGGAGAGCCTCGCCCATGATCGTGAGCTCCTGGCCGCCGTGCGGCGCATCCATGAGGAGAACCCGATGCTCGGCCTGCGGGGTGTCCGCCTCGGCCTGGTCGTGCCCGGCCTGATCACCATGCAGGCCCGGGCCGTCGCGGAGGCTGCGGCGCAACTGGTGCGCCGAGGGCTGGACCCCCGGCCGGAGATCATGGTTCCGCTGGTGGCGACCGTGCACGAACTCGAAGCCGCCGCCGTCATTCTCCGCGAGGCGCTGGCCCAGGTCCCGGACGCACCCCGGATCCCGGTCGGGACCATGATCGAGGTGCCCCGGGCCGCCCTGACCGCCGGTGACATCGCTGCGCAGGCCGACTTCTTCTCGTTCGGCACCAACGACCTGACGCAGATGGGCTGGGGATTCTCCCGCGACGACGTCGAGTCCGCGTTCTTCCCGCAGTACCTGGCTCAGGGAATCCTCACGGTCTCACCGTTCGAGTCCATCGACGAGAGCGGGATCGGACGCCTCGTCGAGCTCGCGGTGGCCGAGGGACGAGCGACCAGGAGCGACCTGAGAATCGGGGTCTGCGGTGAACACGGGGGTGACCCGGCCTCGATCGGTTTCTTCCACCGGGCTCACCTCGACTACGTCTCCTGTTCGCCGTACCGGGTGCCCGTGGCCCGGTTGGAGGCCGGATGCGCCGCCGTCACCGCCACCGGATCCGACAGCCGCTGAAACCTGGACAGGAGACCGACCATGAACACACCGGAGAACGGACACGCCGAGTACGTCGTCGCAGGACTCGACCAGCACGGCCACCCGGCGCACATCCTGGCCGTGGCGGCGGACGAGGCACTGCACCGGGGCCTGGCCCTGGCCGTCGTCACCATCCTTCGCGCAGACCCCCTTCCCGACTGGCCACCACCGACGACTTTCGACGAGGCGGCACAGGCCCTGCGGACGAGGGCCAGGACCAGCCTCGACCAGGCGATCGGGTCACTGCGCTCCACCCACCCCCGGCTGACGATCGAGACCTTCTGCCTGGACGAGAACGACGTACACCCTTCCCAGGCCCCTCTGCCCCGGGCCGCTCTCCTGGTGGTCGGCAATCACGACCATTACGGCCGCCGGGCCCTGATTCTGGGCTCACCCAGCCGGCTGCTCCTGGCCGCCGCCGACTGCCCGGTACTCATCGTGCCGCGCCCCCGTACGGTGTCGGCACCCGATCCGCGAGTGGTGGTCGGGGTGAGTGCGCATCCCGCCGACACCGGCGTCGTCAGCGCGGCCTACCAGGCCGCCCGGGGTCGCCCGGTCACCGTCGTGCTCGCCCATGCCTACTCGCCCACGCAGGGTGAGAGCCCCGATGAGGCGCTGCTACGGGCCGATCAGCTCCTGACCCGGTTCGCGGCCACGGCGCCCGACGGCCTGCGCGTCACCAGCATCGCGATCCGGCAGGACCCGGACGTCCTGCTGCCGCAGCTCTCCGCCAACGCACAGCTCCTGGTGGTCGGAGGACGCCGGGGGGCACTTTCGGGGCTGGTCCGCGGATCGGTCAGCCGAGCACTCCTCGCAGACCTCCCCTGCCCCATGCTGGCCGTGCCCCGCGCTCAGGCCAAGCTTCGTTCCGGCACGGCCCGGGTCGCCCTCCCGGCGGACTGACGGCCCGGCGGGACCGATGCTGCGGGCCCGGACCGCCGCTCGCGTTCCGGGCCCGCAGCATCCGGTGCCCTAAAGAGCCAGGACGAGGAGACCGGCGACCGCCAGAACGTCGTACCCGGCGATCGCCCGGTTCACGGTCTGGATCGGCAACGGCCCGGCCGGGGTGGCCAGGAGCAGGAAACTCCCGGATCGGCGGGCCCCCTCACGGCGAAGGAGCACCAGCGGCGGCACGGCCAGGAGCACCAGGACTGCCGGGAGCGGAGGAGACAGCGTCAGGCAGGCCGTAAGGGTCACCAGCAGGGCGCTGACGAACACCGGCGCGAACAGCTCCGCCGGCGTCGTACGACGGGCCCAGATGCGCTGCAGTGCAGGAGATGCCAGCCAGCTCTCGGCCATCCGACCGATGGCCGTGGTCAGCCGGTACTGCAGCACCACGAACACGGCGAGCCCGGCCCCCGGCCCGAGCAGAGCAGCGGCGATCAGAGCAGTCAGCACCAGTGCCGCCGTGGGCACGAACGTCTCGGTGAGGGCCCGCCGGAGGACGACGCCGGCGAGCGCCGCCGGTGTCCGGTACCAGCGCACCGGCAAGGGTCTGCGGGTCGGGCGGCCCTGGCTCTCGTGCACGGCCTGGACGATGTCGGTGTCCAGCGCGAGCATTCCGGCGTTCACCGACCAGCGGTGGGTGTGGCCCCGGATCAGCTGCCAACGGGGGACGAGGGGGTGCGGGGCACCCAGAGCCCGCGGACGCCGGCTGGGCCGGGTCGCCATGAGCGCGAACCCGAGCCCGACGGCCGTGCCGGTGGGGAGCGTCCAGGCCTGGACCGCGGCCAGGGTCAGGGCGGTGATCAGGAAGACCGCCGACAGCAGGGCCACCGGTCCGGGGGCGTCCCGTTTCTGGAGCTGGACGACCGTCGCCAGGGTGGCGCAGAGCAGAACCGCGGTGCCCAGCGCCAACGGGACCGGCCAGCCCATCGCCCGGGCCACCAGGACGGCCACGACGACCAGCATCGCGATCGCCGCCGCCGTGATCAGGCCGGTCAGTATCCGGTCGCGACCGAGCACGTCAGCGGCGGGCAGCCATTGCAGCTGGGCCGCTGAGGCCGCGATCGGCCCGGCGAAATACAGGGCCTGTACCCAGACGCCGGCCAGGGCGAGCCCGCCGGCGAGCGCCAGGAGCTCCGGGGAGAAGCCCCGTTCCTGCGCGGCCCGGAGCACGGCGGGCAGGATCTGGTCGCCGACCGACCAGAGGGTGGAGCCGAGCATCGGCAGCGCGATGAGCGCGGTGACGGCCTGCTCGGCGCTGGGACGCGTCATCGCACGACCTCGCCGGCCAGGCTGATCTGCGGGCAGCCCAGCGCCCGCACCAGCGACGGATCGTGCGTGGACAGCAGGATGCACCGCTCGGGGGTGAGCATCGCGAGCAGTTCCCGAGCCAGCACGCCGACCCCCGCGACGTCGAGGTGCGCCTCCGGCTCGTCGAGCAGCAGAACGTCCCAGGGCCGCACCCGTGCCGTGGCCAGGGCCACCCTCTGACGTTGTCCCGAGCTCAGGGCGGTCGGCTTGTGCTCACCCACGTCCGGCACCCCGAAGGCCGCGAGTGCTGCGCGAACGTCTTGCGCCGGTTGTGGTTGCAGCAGCATCAGGTGATCGGTCACCGTCAGCCCCGGCAGCCAGGTGAAGTCGTTGAGCACCCCGTAGACCGACTGCCAGTGCCCGGCCGACGACGGCTGCGAGGGCCGGCCCAGGATCTCCACGGTGCCGGAGTCCATCGGCGCGGCGCCCGCGAGGCACTCGAGCAGCGTCGACTTCCCGGCCCCGTTCGGCCCGACCAGCGCCGCGATGCCGCCCGCGGCCACCTCGAATGTGACGTCGGACAGGACTGTTCGGGAGCCGTAGCTCTTCCCCAGACCGGTGACACGTAACATGAGCGGCAGTTTAGGCTTTGCCGGTCCGGTCCCGGCCGGTGGAAGCTCGGGAGACCAGGAGGTGGGCCGGGAGCGGTCCGGGAGCGGTCCGGGTGACATTCCTATCGGTGCGGCAGCCCGGAATCCCGCCAGGCCCTGGTCACCGAGGCACGGCAACGGTTCGGCTCGTCACCCACCCGCTCAAACAGCCCTTCCAGCAGAATCGGCCCGTGGCTGAGGGTTTCGTGCGATTGCGGGCCGGTGGCGACCAGTGCGGCGAGGCCGTGCGTCACGGCCCAGGTCTGCACCGCGAGGTCGAGCGGCGCGAATTCCGCCGCGAAGCGGCCCGCTTCGATCCCCCGGGCGGCCGCCTGGACCATGCATTCCAGCCCCTCGTCCGCGGCCTCGTCGTCTTCCAGGCCGAACGTCGCGTCGAACATGACCCGGTAGAGATCGGGGTGCTCCAGCGCGTTGTGGATGTACGCCGTGGCGTGCGCGGTCAGGTCCAGCACCGGATCGTCGGTGATCGGCACCGCCCGGAACCGCACACCCATGCGGGTGTGCCCCTCCTGCCGCAGGGCCGTCCACAACCCGTCCATGCTGCCGAAGTGCGTGTACACGGCCATGGTCGAGTAGCCGGTGTCGGCCACCAGCGACCGCAGCGTGATCGGTTCGCGCGTACGCAGCATCTGCCCGGCCCGCTCGATGAGCATCGAGCGCACGGCCGGATCCTTCGGTCTCGCCATGACGCCGATGATACATGGCATTGCTATGTTATGTTTTTGCACGAGGGCGGGGCTCCCCCATCCATTGACCTCCCCATCGACCTACCCACTGACCTCCAGGAGATATCCATGTCCATCACCCTGAAGAACCCCGCCGCTCTGGCCGAGGTCCCGCTGTACCGCCACGTCTCGATCGCCAGTGGCTCGAAAATGGTGTTCCTGGCCGGCCAGGTCTCCGTCGACCAGAGCGGGAACACCGTCGGCGCAGGCGATTACGTGGCCCAGATCGAGCAGTGCTACCTCAACGTCGCCACCGCCCTGGCCGAGGCCGGCGCCACCTTCGACGACGTCGCGAAGATCAACGTCTACGCCGTGAACATGACCCCGGAACTGGTCGCGGCCTCGGGCGAGGGCATCGCACGCGCCGAGAAGAAGCTCGGCGTCACCATCCAGGCGCCGCTCACCGGCATCGGCGTCGCCGCCCTGGCCTCCCCCGAGTACCTCGTCGAGGTCGACGCCATCGCCTTCATCGACTGAGCCACCACGCGCACTGACCGCCGACGGTGGTGACGCGCGCATCGACCTGCCCGGCCGACCTGCCCCATCCCCAGACCGGCATCGGGACCGTCCTACCGCCGGGCCCACCACAGGCCCGCAGCAACAGATCTCGCTGCCACCTGTCTACTATTCCCCCATGGCCGACTGGACCTTCCGACCCACCACCCCTGACGATCTGGAACGCATTGCCGACCTGAAGGTCCTGGTGATCCGCGAGCACCTGGAGCGTCTGCGCCCCTGGAACGAGCAGTCCGCGCGCGACTACCTGTACGAGCGCTTCGTTCCCGCCAACTCGCGCATCATCGAGGTGGGTGGCCGGTTCGCCGGGTGCGTTGCCGTACGCCAGGCCGAGGACTGCCGCTGGATCGAGCAGTTCTACCTGTCCCCCGACTACCAGGGGCACGGCATCGGCAGCGCCGTCCTGACGACGCTGCTCGAGGAGTGCGACGCGGACGGGGCTGTCGTGCGCCTGGATGTGCTCCAGGGCAGCCCCGCCCGGCGTCTCTACGAGCGTCACGGGTTCGTGTTCGAGCACGAGGACTCGCTCGACGTCTTCATGATCCGGTACCCGTCTGCGAGTCCCACGCCGTGACTCCTCTCTACCGAGACACTCTCCCAGATCGCCCGTCGGCAGACGCTGACCGGCAACAGCCCCCGCGGAACCACCGTGACTTCGGCGACTTCGGAGGACCGGCCGGTGCGGTGGCGATCGACGTACGCCGGGGCGGCCGAAGAAGCCCTTGAGCATGGTGGGGAGAACTCGTGCGCTCAGGGTGCACGGAATCCCCCACCATCGATGTGAGCTCGGACGGAACAGATCAAAGTCAGTTGCCACCATTCTTGTTCACCCTCCGGCAACCGGCAACGGGCGAACGTTTGTGGCCACCGCTTGAAGAACGGCGCGGATCCTGGCGGTCCCGGCGCAGGAGGGCCGAGCAGGCTACGCATCGCTGGAGGCAGAGTCGCGCACCGCATCAAAGCGGTCACCGCACGAGGCTCCGCTGCTGTGCGTACCGTCACGTCGTCGATGACCCCGGCACGTGGCCTTTAGCCGTCACTCACCGGAATACTCTGGGAGATCCGGACGCTGTCGGCCCACTCACGCACCCACAGCGGCAGTTCCAGGTCGGCGGGGTAGGCGCCGACGGCGTCCTGCAGTTCCGCGTGGGTCACCGAGCCACCCGTGCGCTTGAGGAACCGCACCTGGATCACCGCGCGGGCCATGATGTCGTCGCCCCGCACGAAGGTCTGCTCGATGTAGGAGTTGCGCTCGTCGAAGCCGAGCATCCGCGTGTGCACGTGGAACTTCTGCCAGAGCGTCAGCGAGCGCCGGTAGGTGATGGTCTGGGCGGCGACGACGGGGAACCAGCCGCGGCGCTTGACCTCGGCCCAGGAGCCGGCGCGGGTCATCAGGTCGAGGCGGCCGAGGTCGCAGAAGCCGAGGTAACGGCTGTTGTTGACGTGCCGGAACAGGTCGAGGTCGTTGGGCAGAACCCGGAACGGTGTGCGGGTGCCCTCCCACATGGAGACCTTCGGCCGGAGCCGGACGATGAAGCTGAGCAGGAACAGACGCAGATAGAGATTCATTTCTACTTTCCCGGATCGGACCCGTGGTGGACCGATCGCGCCGCTGCGCTCGGCCTGGTCATTGTAGGAAGCCCGCTGAACGGCCGCTTACCGGGTCGGTTCGTCACCGGCCGAGCACCCGCCGAGCACCCGCCGAGCACAGGTGGCACGCATCTCCCGGACCGGGAGGTACCGGTGGCCGCGGGCTGAGCGAGGATGGGTACCGCTCCCTCCTCCCGCACAGAAACGGCACCCGCATGCGCCTGCTGCTCATCCGCCACGGCCAGACCCACTCCAACGTGATCGGCGCCCTGGACACCGCGCGCCCCGGTGCAGACCTCACCGAGCTGGGCCGTGAGCAGGCAGAGTTGCTGGTGGAACGGCTGAAGAACGAGACGATCGACGCCCTGCACGCGACCACGCTGGTGCGTACGCAGCAGACCGTGGCACCGCTGGCGAAAGCCCGCGGGCTGGAGGTCACCGTCCACGACGGCATCCGGGAGTGGGACGCCGGCGATCTGGAGATGAAGAGTGACGACGAGGCGGTCAACCTCTACGTCAAGATCACCATGAGCTGGGCCGCCGGTGACACGGGTGTGCAGATGCCCGGCGGCCCGACCGGTGACGAGGCCCTGGCCCGGTTCGACCAAGCGATCGCGGAGATAGCGGCGACCGGTGTCGAGTGCGCCGCCGTGGTCAGCCACGGCTCCGCGATCCGCACCTGGGTCGCGGTACGGGCCAAGGACGTCGACGGCACCTACGCTGCGGCCCATCCCCTGCTGAACACCCAGGTGGTCAAGCTCGTGGGCGACCCGCAGAACGGCTGGCAGGTCGAGGACTGGGGCTGGTGAGGCTCGTCGCCGGGCCGATCAGGCCCGGCGACGCGACGCCTCAGCGCTCAAGGCCCTCGAACAGGTCGGTCTCGCGCGGCGCCCCCGGGGCGGCGCCCACCCGCTGGAACGTCTCCACGCCCATCATCGCGCCGAACCGCTCGACCCCGAGCGCGAGCATCTGCGCGCTGTCGGACTGGCTGGCGTGGGCCGACAGGGCATCGAACTTCTGCTGGTTCCAGGGCTTCACGTCGACCCAGGTGGTGAGCTCCTCATCGGGCAGGCCCATCGGCAGCCGATCGCCCCGGGCCAGGGCGGCATTCATCTCGGCCTCCATCTTCTCCATCCCGGCCTTCTCCTCCTCGGTGCCGAACTCCCGGGTGAGGTCGCCCCACATCTTCATCTGCGAGTAGGGCGGCGAGGACCAGTACACCTTCGCGGGCTGCCACGGCTCGCCGGCCAGCAGTTCCACGGCGGCCATAGTGATGCGGTGGGCCTGGATGTGGTCGGGGTGACCGTACACACCGTTGGCGTCGTAGGTGACGACCACGTCGGGCCGGTGGGTACGCATGAGGTCGGCCAGACGGGCGGCGGCCTCGGCCACCGGGGTGTTCCAGAAGGCACCCGGCAGCGTGTTGGTGTCCCAGCCCATCATCCCGGAGTCGTGGTAGCCCAGCTGCTCGACCACGTCGATGCCGAGGACCTTCGTGCTGCGCTCCAGCTCACCCGCCCGCACCTTCACCACGGCATCGACGTCGTGCGCGGCATCGCCCGGCTTCACGCCTCCCGGGCCGTCGCCGCAGCGCCCGTCGGTACAGGTGACGAGCACGGTACGGATGCCCTCGGCAGCGGCCTTGGCGAACACTCCACCGGTACCGGTGGCCTCGTCGTCGGGGTGGGCATGAACGGCCATGAAGGTCAGGGTCACATCGGCGACCTTAACGGCGACCACCGACAGAACCGGAACGCATTTCGCGCTCGGCGCATCAGGCCGCCCGCAGGAATATCTCGCGCAGATCCATCAGCGCGAACCCCAGCAGGTTGAGGCCTCGCCAGCGCGTGGGATCGTTCGCCGCCCCGTCGTCGGCCGCCAGGCCGATCCCCCAGATCCGGTCGACCGGGCTGGCCTCCACCAGCACCCGGGAGCCGGAGGTGCGCAGCACGTCGGCGTACTGCGGGTACTGCCCGAACTTGGCCAGGTTCCCCTCGGCCACCAGCTCGTACCGGTGCTCCACCCAGCGATCCTGGTCAAAACCCCGGACCCGGCGACCCAGCTTCTTCGCCTGCGCCGGGGAGGGCGCGGCGAGGATCTTCGCCAGCGCCGCCTCGTCCCCGAACCGGCGGGCCTTACCGGCCATCATCCAGTGCTCGGCCGTGGCGTAGGTGACACCGTCGACCGTGAACGGCGAAGGCCACCACTGGCTGAAGCATCCCTGGCCCACGCGTCCGTCGCGCTCGGGGCGGTGTCCCCAGAAGAACATGAATTTCTGCTTCTCCCCGGCGGCGTGCCGCGCACGGATCGCGGCCAGTCGTTCGTCAGGGTTCGTCCAGGACATGAATGCCATCATGGCGGCATCGTCAAAATGACGCGAAGCGTTCGACGCGCCCGCCCGGACCCGGAGGCCCGACGTGACCACCCCCGTAGTCCCGCCCCACCCGGGCCCCGGCGCCGGTGACCCGTTCGACCCGTTCGCCCTGGAAGACATCCGCACCCGGGTCGTCGAACCAGTGCTCACCTGGATGCTGCGGGAGGGCGAGCTCGAGGCCTACGCCCTCGGCTGGACCGACGGCGACGTGCACGACTGGACCGAGCCCGAGAACGCCCCCAGCGGCAACCACCTCACCGAACTCACCGTCATCATCCGGGCCGGCGGCCAGTTCCAGTACTGCCTGTGGTCACCGGAGCAGCCCGACGACGAGACGCTCGACCAGGTCGCCCACCGCTTCGCCAGCAGCATGCAGGACTGGGTGGCCGAGTGGGTCCGGTGGGGCGAGTTCCGCTCGATCGCCTACAGCATCCCCGCCCGCGACAGCAGCCACTGATTGACCTCGACATGGTCGGAGATCTCCGGATGGGTGAACCCGTCGCTGAGATCGGGCGCCAGCGTGCCCAGCCAGCGGTTCACCGGCCCCCACAGCCACAACCCTCCCGCAGAGGCGGTGAAAGGCAGGGGAAAACCCACCCTTTCACGCATCTCCCGGGTCCATTCATCAACCGTCCCGGGCGCCACCCCGGCCCTCTCGGCGATCGCCGACCGGGTCACCAGGTCTTCCACCAGCCGGTGCACCCGAATGTCCTGACGGTCCAGATCGAGCACGACCCCCTGCACGGCGGCCAGCACCGAAGGCCCCTCGGCCGCCAGCGCCAGCTCGCACCCTCCGGCGAAAATCCTTGGCACCGCGTCGAAGTGATCGAGCACCAGGCTCTCCTGCCGCTCGGACAGCGGATCGACCAGGAACGCCAGCTCGTACCAGGTGCCCCTAACCACAGTGGGCAGCCTGGCGCACGATGCGCGCGGCGTGCGAGACGTCGTCGTGCGAGGCACCACTGTAGGGCAGCGACGCCTCGCCGCACGGGCAGTACAGACGGAACCGATGGCCCTGACGTCGCACCCGCCAGCCGTGCGCCATCAGCATGATCACCATCCCGGCGGTGGCCGGACCGCACTCCTGCCGGATCACGGACGGATCCAAAACTCTTTCATCCATCATGTTTCCCCCGTTACATCAGCCGAACGGGAACATGATGCGGCACGACCCGGCACGAAAGAAATTCCACCGCACAGTGGCAGAATCAGAATCTCGACCATCAAAACCAGCAGGCCCGCACCTTTTAGCGGAACGCGTCGATCCCGGTCAGGGCCTTCCCGATGACCAGGGTGTGCATCTCCACGGTGCCCTCGTAGGTGAGCACCGACTCAAGATTGTTCATGTGGCGAATCACCGGGTACTCCAGCGAGATTCCGTTCGCGCCGAGAATCGTGCGGGCCGTCCGGCAGATCTCCAGGGCCTCCCTCACATTGTTCAGCTTGCCGAGGCTGACCTGGGCCGACCGCAACGTTCCCGCGTCCTTGCGCCGGGCCAGATGCAGGGCCAACAGCATCCCCTTGACGTACTCCAGTTCCATGTCGGCGAGTTTCTGCTGGGTGAGCTGGAACCCGGCGATCGGGCGGCCGAACTGCGAGCGCTCCAGCGCGTACCGCAGTGCAGTGGAAAGGCAGGTACGGGCGGCCCCCATGGCTCCCCAGACGACCCCGAAGCGGGCCTCGGCCAGACAGGACAGAGGCCCACCCAGCCCTCGCACCTCCGGGAAGACACATTCCCCGGGCACCCTCACCTCGTCCAGGATCAGCTCACTGGTGATCGAGGCCCGCAGCGACAGCTTGTGCCGGATCTCGACGGCAGAGAAGCCGGGTGAGGAGGTGGGCACCGCGAAACCGCGGATGCCCTCGTCCGTCTGTGCCCAGATGACCGCGACATCGGCGATCGAGCCGTTGGTGATCCACATCTTGCCGCCGTTGATCACCCAGTCCGAACCCTCGCGCCGGGCATGCGTCGTCATCCCCGAGGGGTCCGAGCCGTGATCGGGTTCGGTCAGCCCGAAGCAGCCCACCGCGTCCCCGGCCGCCATCGCCGGCAGCCACCGCGTCTTGATCTCCTCCGAGCCGAACCTCCACAACGCGTACATCGCCAGCGATCCCTGCACCGAGACCAGGGAACGGATGCCCGAGTCGACGGCCTCCAGCTCCAGGCAGGTCAGCCCGTACTCGGTGGCGCCGAGCCCGGCGCAGCCGTAGCCGGTCAGATGCATCCCCAGCACCCCGAGGTCGCCCAGTTCCTTCACCAGCCCGCGGGGGTCGTCCACCGTTGCGCGCTCGAACCAGTCGGCCACATAGGGGGCGATCCGGGACTGCGCCATGGTGCGCACGGCACGCTGGATATCCCGTTCGTCGTTATTGAGCAGTTCGTCGAGACCGGCGAGATCCACGGCCGCATCGTTGAGGTCCACCCCGGCAAAGTAGACGGCGTGCTTGCAGCAGGACAGCCTCAGTGACAGTGGAGTTCCGGCCAAACGGGCAACCACCTGCGCACACGCTCGCCCAAGTGACAGCAGGCACGCCCGCGTATCAGCGGCGTAGTGACCGGTGAAGTGACCGGTGAAGTGACCAGCCGACTACCAGAGGCCAAGGGCGCGCCATGCACCGGCGATGCCCGCAACCATGGCCGCCACGTACACGCCCAGTGACACGAGCAGGCGACGCGCAGTCCCCCGGTACGCGCGCCGCCACCGCTCCCCCAGCGGCCGGAGCGGGTACGCCGGATGGATCCCGGCGTACCTCTCCTCCGACGTCAATCCAGCGTGCCGCTCGTCCCGGTGTCGGGCTCGACCGGCAGCACCGTAGGGGCGGCCTCGACCACCTCACCGCGGACCACCTCAGGCGCCGGCCCGTTCTCCGTCGCGCCGGCTGCGACCCACGCCAGGAACTGCGTCACGATCAGCATCGTCGTCGCCATCGTCAGGCCACCCACGGCCGCAGCCGTAGCGCCGGACCCGATCGCGACCACGCCCGACGCGAGCAACTTCGCCTTCGTGTTGCCCGGCAGGTACACGCCGACGGCCTGGGCCGCCGCGAGGACCGCCAGGACGATCGTCAGAACATCGAGGCCGTCCTTGGTCTGGGCCGCATCCCGGATGACCTCGAACCCGGCCAGAAGAACCGGAGCCAGGCTGATGATGACCTTGCGGTGGTAGCGGACCCACAGCTCCGCCGAGCTCGGGGTGATGGTTGCTGCGTCGTTCACGATGTCTCCCATTGGATCGGTGAGGTCAGGGTGGGTTACTGCTCGTCGCACTCAAGGTCGGTGAGGAGCTGTGCGGCGGTCTTCTGCAGTGCAGCGCCACGGGGCGTGGACGGCGCCGGGAAAGACGACGCGGACGACTCGACCAGTCCACAGAACTTGATGTTGTTCTCCGCGATCGCCCGGCGGTTGTTCAGAGACACCAAGTACGCCGCAGTCCCTAGGACTCCCAGGATCAGCGCACCGGCCAGGATCGCCACGACGAACGCCATCGTGCGTCGGCGCATCTCCGACGTCAGGCCGTCGACCTGCCGGCGGATGTCGATGCCCTGGGCGAGAAGTTCCCTGACGGCGCCTTCTAGATCGTCTGCGGGGTCAGTGGGTATCTGGTGCATCGTGCGGCCCCTTTCGACGGTCCACTTCTGCTTGCAGCTGGTGTGTGACGTCGCTGAGTTCGTCGGCGTGGCGGGCCAGGACAGCGATGACTTCCTCGACGGAGGGCGCGTGTGGTCGCGTGTGGCTACCGATCACGGCGTACCTGCTCCAGGAACTCTTGCTGCGTCCGGGTTGCTTCGGTGAGCAGCGGAACCACTTTCGCCAGGAGTTCTTTGACGAGTTCGTCTTTCGCGGCTCGCTCGGAGTCGGCACGCGCTGATTCCCTTCGCCATGCGGTCCAGAAGACTCCGAGGGCGACCAGTCCGATCGCGCCAAGGATGCCCTGCCCCAGGAATGACGACGTGACCCCTTCCACGCTGCTGGAAGTGGCGCTGGTTGCGAGGACAAAAACACTGTTCACTACATCCGCTCAATGGGTTTCGTCATCCGTACATCCATGAGGCCCGCAGCGATCGCATGTCTCCGTGCCGGACGGGGTGCGTGCCGGGGTTGTGGTTCCAGCCGCGCCCGCTGAACAGGCCGTGGTCGGCGAACCACTGGAGTGACCTCTCGGGCGGGAAATCAGCGGCGTCACCGAACATGTGCCGGGAATGGGTGGCGCCGTGCACGGCCCGGTTGTGGCCCACGCACCGGCAACCGGATACGACGGGGACACCGGACCCCTTGGCCTTCCGGTATGCCTCCAGCTCCTGGAACGCACTGCGCTTGAACCAGATCCGCTGGCATCCAGAGAACTTCCCACCGCACTTGCAGCGGACCTCGACGAACGAGAAGTGCGCGCTGGCCGTGGGCAGGCCCCGGCGCCGGCGCGACTCCGAGATGCGCAGGGCCGCGGACGTGACCGGGCCCAGGATCCCGTCGACCTTGAGCGACGGGCCCAACGCCCAGCCACGCTGGAAATTCTCGATTGCCTGGCGCCGTTCACCCGCGGTCCTGATCCGCCAGCCGAGACTCTCGAGGATCGCCTCACCCTGGTTGAGGGTGAGGGTCCGGTCGTCGTCAGTCTTCGGCATCGGCGCGGTCCCCCATCTTCTCCAGCAGGGCCAGGTCCGCGGCGTCGTCGAACTCGATCTCGACGTCCTTGTCGACCGCGACCGGGTCCCCGGTCAGGTCTGCTTCGGGCGCGGTCACCTCGTCGGCGCCGGCCACCTCGTGTTCTCGGTAGTCGTCGGGCTCCGGGTCGAGATTCATCGGGACCAGCGAGGTGATGTCGGTGCCGTGCGGGTCGGTGCTCATGCGGCTTCTCCTGCCTGGTGAACGCTGCTACTCGGGCATGAGGTCTCCATAGGTAGCGAGAATCTCTCTGGCCCAGCGAATCTTGTCCGGGACGCGTTGACCGGACGGCTGCGATGTGCTCCAGAGTTCGAGGTTTCCGCTCCGCAGTTTCCCATCGGGCATGAGGCGAAGTGGGCCATCGGTCGTGTTGTCGGAGCGATCGCCGTTGAGGTGGTGAACGTTTTCATGACTGGCAAGGGCGCGACCCAACAGCCCCTCCATGAGGAGTCGGTGTTGCCGGACCAGGCCCCTTCCAGGTACGGAGACCTCGAGATAACCGTTTTCGTTCCTTCGAACTCGGGGTGGGACATCGGTGCGGACCGGTATATGCGCCTGGACGTCACCGTGGCGCCGGAGTCGCTCGCCATGAGTTCCGCAGTAACCGTTACCGGTCTTTTGACTGCGCCCACACGAGGGAACTGAACACAGCCCATCGAGCGTCGTGGTGTGGACAAGCTTTCGAGCCCCCGGATTTGCGAGGCTCGATCGATGCTTTCGACACACCCCGGTTCCAGGTATCGCTTCAGCGTCGCATCCGGTCGCAACGCAGTGGACATGATGCGAGTAGATGCTCCTTCTCTTGACCGGGCCACCGTGCAGTGGGTCGCCATGGATACGCCACCGGCGATGGTGTGCATCACACAACTTGCCTGCCATTTCGAATTTGGTACCCAACCGCTTCGAATTGCGCGACTTTGCGGGATAGTTGCATTCATCAACGGTGCAAAAGTTTTGTCGAGGTCCATCGACAACGCCCTTGGCGAGGGGAACGTCCCCCCAGATTCTCCCCGTGCGTTGGAGCCGCGTGAAGTGCGCAGAACAGAGGGTTTCGCGTCGACTGACGGAAATCTTTTCGCACCCGTCGACTGAACACGCCAGCTGAGGTGGATACTCGCCACGCAGAGGAACGTCCGCCTGAGGATCGCCATCATTCTTCCGCGCCCTAGCAGCATGCGCCTGACAGTAGATGGCATAGAGAGATCTCCAGCCCGGGGAATGCACTGGCCGTGAGCAAGACTCAACACTGCACAAGACAGCGGAACCATCACCCAGAACACCGCGCGGGAGAGGGATGTGGGCGAAGACATCACCCTGACGGCGAAGTCTGGCATCATGAGAACCGCAGAGCCCGCGAAGCTTCGTTGCGGGCGGTCGCTCGCAACCATCAACTTGACACCAGCCCGGCAACACGGACTTTTTCGACGTAGTCCTCAATGTTGAAGGATCGACCTGGGCTTCTGGGGGGCTTGTTTCCACGAGCCCATTCTACGGCCGACTTCGGTGAATTATGGCTCGCAATAGCGAGAGTCACCAGGTCAACCGACGTTCTCCCTACCCATTGGTCGCAGAATTTGCGCAGTGCCGCCGCCGTCCACAGCGCAGACCAGCGCGGGTCGACGGCCTGCCGGATCGACACCTGCAGATGAGCCGCACGGTTGCACTGGAAAGGACCGGTGTCCGCGGGAGTCTCCGCCCCGACAGCACCCAGGTCGCCCTGAGACTCGACCAGGTGGATGCCCCTGAGCAGCCACACCGGCAGTCCGTACTTCGCCGCGGCCTGCTCGATCATCGGAGCAATCAGCGCCCACACGGTTTTCGGGCCGACGATGCAGTCGGGGACCAGCCCGAGGTGCTTCTGCACGCGGGCCGCGATCAGGCCCGTCTGGTCGCCGAAGCGTCCCGTGACCTGGATACGCGGCACGTCCAGCTCGTGAAGCTGGGCGTAGTCAATGAGGAGCCGCTGGATCGCCCGGACAGCCTCGGTGACGACCGCCTCGTTGTACGTGCACGTCGGCCTCAGGCCGGCGACACCTACGACGTCCTCACCCTCGTACGGGGGACGGTAGTAGTAGCCGCGGCCGACCTGTCCGGGCTTGGGCGGCAGCAGGCCACCGGTCGCCGTCCAGGCACCGCGACCCGGCTTGGTCGGTGTCGGACCGGTCACTGGTCGCCGCCCTCACGGGGCGCCGAGATCTTCACGACGGCAGGCGTTTCGTCCTGCTCGCCGCCGCCGGGTTCCGGTGCGACCGGGACGGCATTCTCCGGCCAGTACTCGGGGTCAGGCGCGTGAGCCATGACAGCACTCCAGGACCAGTGTTTCGGCCCCAACCCCACCCCCATCATGACAGGTCGCGGGGGCCTGTCATGCGGTGTGGTACCTGTGCGCTGACCTGGACTTCTTGCGCCGCAGGCGGGGCAGCGGGATCCGCGTGCGATGGAATAGGGTCCGTCCGCCGCCGTCCAGCTGTAGCTCCGCGGCGCCACTGGATGCGAAGTACGTGACCCCGGTCAGGCGGAACGTCGACCGGCCATCACGGGCCCCCGTGTACGAGTACGGGTGGTCGTCCGCGCGCAGCACCCCGTCGGCGATGACGACCATCCACCCAGCGCGCATCTCCCACGGCTCAATCATGCGGCCCTCCCGCATGTCCATGATCCGGCCCTTGACCATCGCCGTCCCGGACGCCCTCTGGAGATTCAGGCGGGCGAGCTCGTCGCGGCCCTTGCGCTGCGCCGTCGCCGGCGAGATCGGGCCCTCCGCGGTCAAGTCCACGACCGTCGTCCGGACCACACCTGCAGCCTCAAGCTCCGGCGCGGTACCTGACACCTGCAGCGACGCGGGGACGCCAACCATCGACTCGTACACGACCAGCGCGTGGGTGCACAGGTCGTCGGCGCCCCCGGCGAGCTGCACCGTCGCAGCGCCCGGCGGGATCAGGTAACGGGGGAAAGTCCGCCACGACCGGTATTCGAACCGTGGCTGTGGCCGGGAGATGTTGGGTTCCCAGACGGCCCAGTAGTAGTCGGGCTCGAGCTCCTCGATGAATTCCATGATGCCGCGGGCTGTGATGCCGTCCCACCAGGCCGCGGACTCCACAAGGGTGTCCGGGCGCGCCAGGACGCTCGTGGAGATCCACAGGTCACCCAGCAGGAGCCGCCCGGCGACGTCGTGGACGATGTCGCCGGTCGTCACGTACGTGGACGGGTCGACGACGTGCGCGCCGGACCGGTCGACCCTGGACAGGACGACGGCCATGTTCCCCCAGCGCAGCGTGTAGTCCCGAGGCGAGGTGACGCCGTCATTCCCGTCGTGCGACCACTGGATCTGCCCGACCCGCGACCCGGTCTGTGTCCAGTCCCCGACGCCCTGCTGAAGGCGAAAGTGCCGGGTGTCGGGCAGGTACTCGCGGTCCATGATGGTTTGCACGGTCCCGGCCTGCGTCACCACACGGACCTTGACCCGGTACCCGGCGTCGTTCGTGCCGTTGTACGAGCCCAGGATGCTGACGATGTCCTGATGGTTCTGGGAGTACTTCGGGGGCCGGTACGTCATCGTCATCGTCGTGTTCGCCTGAAGTTTCGACCCCTCAGGGATGTCCATCTCAATGACCTGCTGGGTCGGCTCGACCCAGTCGTTCGGCTGCTGCTGCAACGACACGTCGTCGACGAGCTGTGCCGATCCGGCCTTGTAGTCGCGGGCCAACTTCCACGAGCCCAGGTCCCGGTCGACGTACGCGACAGCGCCGGCCTGCGTATCCAGAACTGTCTGGAAGCCCTGCGCGACGATCTTCCGGGACGCGCCCGTACCCGACTTCACGAACCCAGGGTCGACCAGGTGACCGTGCCAGTGGATGTCACCGGTGCGCCGGTCGACAACCTGCACAGTCGCCGCGGTCTGCAAACCCACGGGAGGCGTGTCCGCCGGCCAGTCCAACGTCGCGGATAGCTGCTCGAACCCACCGGGTGCCGTCGACCCGAACTGGAGGTCCGGCGGGCATTCCTGCGTGATCGGCGCACCCTTCCCGGTCGGTGGGATCACCAGGAGCAGCAAGGCTCGCCGCGGCGACAGGCCGGCAGGTGCGGCGATCGGCTCCGGGACAGGACCCTCGCCGAGAGCGCCCAGAGGGAACCCGGGGTAGGTGTCCGGGCCGGGGAAGGTGGTCGTTCCGACGTGTGCCATGGGTCACCGCAGCCAGGTGTAGCGGGGCCAGTAGCTGTAGCCCACGTTGAGTGTCCGTGACCGCGGCCATCCCGCGACACCAGACAGGCCGCACACGACGAAGAGGCGGTTGCTGCCCGGCCGGACCATTGGTGCGCCACCGATGAAACGAGCTGTGGGCGTGGATGAACCGTACGCCTGGCCGAGGATCTTGTGGTCGCCGATCGGATTTGATGACGTGATCATCGCCTGGTGCTGGAACCCGTCAATGTTCACGTACTGGTCGTCCGGATTGAACAACGACGCGTCGAGCTCGAGGTATCCGGCGTCCTCGTCCGCGGGGATCCAGCACAGGTAGTCGAGGTCGATGTCCGCGCGGCCCGAGGAGCGCCGCCACAGCTGTAGCGTGACCGGGGTCGTGGATGCGCTCGACGACGACGGGATCGGCGCCTCGATCGCCGCGGGTTGCGCGGACGGCCACTGCACCAGCCCCAGGTCAATCATGCGGATTCGGGTACCGCCCGCCGGGACCGTGATCTCGTCCGGCGCGAGGGAGCTGTTGTTCGTGAAAGCGCGGATGACGAGCTGCTGATCGACGGCGTCCCCGAGCCGGCGGATCCGCAGGAACATCCGGTAGGTGCCAGCGGTGTCGGGCCCATCCAGGGTCGGCGCCGCGAACGTGATGGACGCGCTCCGGCCGGCGTCGTAGCCGTCGGCGAACGCCAGGCGCACCCCGCCGTTGGAGGACAGGGCGTCGTCGCCGGTCAAGGTCTGCCACGTCAGCTGACCCGCGGTCCCGGACCGTAGGTTCGCACCTGACTCCGCCTCGCGGACCAGCTTCGACGACACGACCTGCGAGGGATCCTGCCGACGTCGTGTACTGACGAACGCACCGAATGCTGAGGCGAACCCGTCGCTGTCGTGCATGCGCACCAACAACGGCGTCTCTGTGTCGCCCTGGACGCCGGAGATGTCGATCCCCCACGCATCGTGTGAAGCTCCCGGATGCTGGTCGACGGGCGCGGGGGTGCGGTCCACGCGCGCCCCGTACGCGTACGGGTCCGTCTCGCACTCGATGACACCGCGGGCCAGGTCGGGCCGCGCCGACGTCGTGATCTGCGACTCGATCCGCGGCACGCACGGGAAGCACCGCAGCCATGAATCGGCAGACCCTTCGTGCCGACGCACCCGCAGCCACCACGTGCGCCGGGTGGCCTGCATGAGCTTCGCGACCCTCACACCGAGGGCGTCCGCGGTGGGGGCCTGCAGCAGGACCGGGATGCTGATCTTGCGACGGGCCAGGGATGCCGGTCCTGCCAGAGGCGACCAGTTCGGCTGGTCGTCGGTGGCAACTTCTCCTTCGGTCAGGTCCATCCCGGCGCGCGCGTACCCTCCCTCGCCACCGACAGCACGGTTCAGGTCGAGGACGAGCGGGCCGCCAAGCCCGTCAACGATCTGCAGGATCGCGGTCACCAGGCGCCTCCACCGTTCCGGACGACAGCGCCCGCCAGGGCCTGGCCATCCACGCTCACCACGACAGGCCGGTTCGCGATCCGGTCCAGGCGCCGCATCATCCGCTCGAACTGGTCATCGGACATGCCCCCAGCCGGAACGGACTGCGTTGCCGACTGCACGCTGATAGTTCGTTCAATGCGCTGCGCCTTCGAGTTCGTCAGGTCAAACATGCCCGCGCTACCGGCCGCGGCGACCTTCCCGCCGTCAGCGAACCCCGTCGCTTTCCGCAGTGAGTCAGGTAGACGGTTCGCGGTATTGATGTACCTCAGCAGCGCCTCCACGCCGGGCTGTTTCACGGCCCACGCGTTCATGACGAACTCGCCACCGGACACGAGCAACCGGACGTTGTCCTGCCGGGGCGCGCCCAGGCGGGGGTCGATCATGCCACCGGAGAACCGCCTCGTCGGATAGTCGCGGTCAATGATGCCGCCGACCATCGAGTTCCGCGGTGAACCCCGACCCGTCTCGTACCGCTTCCTCTCGATGATCGTCGTCAGCAGCGTCGTTTCCTTGCGCCGCGGGATCGCCCGGATCGCCTCCGCGTACAGCTCGGCCCGCGACTTCGCCTGCTCCAAACCGGGAGCCGAGACGAGAGTCTCAGCGCGCGAGGGGATCTTCAGCACCTGGTTCGCGTAGTCGCGAGCTTCCTGCCGGGTGAGACCGAAACGCCTCGCTGCAGCAATCAGGTCACTGCGAGTCTGCTGTAGAGCGCTCCTGAAACGCTCCTGGGAACCGACACCCTCACCGGCCGTCGAGCGAGCCAACGCAATCCCGGACGCTGCGATCTGGTCGAGAGCCGCAGCGTTCGTCCGGCCCTTGCTCGTCGTGATGTCCAGGCTCTTACCGTTCGCGCGGACCGCGTCCGCCGCAGCGTCGATCGCCGCCTCGTATTCACGGGCCGACCCCCGGGCCCCCAAGGCAGCACTGGCGTACTCCGCTGTCCGCTTCGAGAGCGTCTCCAGCGACATCGAAAGGCCCTGGGTCTGGCCAGCGGCACTAGCTGTCGCGTCCCCTGCCGCCTTCGCCGCCGACGCGTACTGCGGGAACAGGGCGGTCAGCTCAGAGACGCTCGCGCCACCACGCTTACCAGCGTCAATGAACTTCCCGAACGCCGCAGCCGCAGCTGACGGATCGGACTTAGCCAGGGAAGCTAGTGCCGGGTCCAGCTGGTCGGCGATCTCCTTCACGCGGCCCAGGGAGTCACCGAAGGACTGGATCCGCCCTAGCTTGTTGCTCAGGCTGTCGCCAAAGGCCCCGGCCGCCGCGGTCTCGAACCGGTCCAGAGCCTGCGACGTGTCATCGGCGCCGTTCGTGATCAGCCCGAACAGGCCCTTGTTCTCGAAGAGCTTCAGCCCCGACGCGCCGAGCTCGCCTCCACGGCCCAAGGATTCCAGTGACTTCGTCAGGTCGTCGGCTCCGACCTTGCTGACGTACGCCTTGCCGATGAAGTCGCCCAGGGCGTCCGCGCCAGCGGCAGCGCCAACCACCGCGAGGCCCGCTCCGAGAGTCACCAGGGAAGCGCTCAGGGTCGCTACCGATGCCCGGGCAGCGGTAGCCGAAGCGCCCACCGCTGTGATGCGGCCCGGCAGGAGAGTGATAAATGCCAGCCCTTTTTCCACGGCCGCCAGCCCGGCCAGAGCACCCTTGAGCGCGACTAGGCCCACCACGACCGGACCGATGTACGGGGCCGCCGCCTCGTAAGCACCCGCCAGGGCGGTGATCGTCGGCGCCGCTGCCACAGCCAGGGACGCGACCGTCGACAGCGTCGACGCCAAACCCTCGCCGGAACCGCGGACGATGGCCGCGAAAGCAGGTTCTAGCGCGACCAGGGCATCGCCGACCTCAGGCAGGACAGCGAAGACCGCCTGCCCGCCCTGGGCGATCGCGTCGAAGATATCCCGCAGGCCAGCCTGAAACCCGGGAGCGTTGACCACGTCAGCGACCGCGTTCAACCCACCGGCAAGGGTCTCCAGGGGGCTCGAGCTCGCCGAGTTCCCTGCCGCGAAAACCCCGGAGATGATCCGGCCCGCTCCGCCCACCGCCGACGCGAGATCACCCGCGGCCTCCACGCCGTCGCGGAAGTACTCTTCGAGACGCCCGTCGGCGGCAGCGTCCTGCACCTTCTTCGAGAACCGCGTGATGCTTTCAGTCGCCTCATCGGCCAGTCCTGGTAGGAACGACGAGCCCACGTCGGCGATGTCGAGCAGCGCCGCGACCACGGGAACTGCGGCTCCCCGCAGGTTCCGCATCGCCTGCGTGTCCCGGGCCAGGATCCGCTCGAGCTGCCCGGCGGTCTGAGGCGTATCGAAGAAACCGGCCACGTCCTTCGCGGCGCCGTTGAAGACGCCCGCGATCCCGACCATTTTCCGCTGCAGGATCGGCAGGTACCGGTCCGATAGGTCCCGCACGTCCTTGCCCAGCCCAGCGAACAGGCGGTCCTGGACCGTGGCCTGCAACTGCTTCGCCGCGTCCTTCTGTGCGACGACGGCCTTCACGAACCTCTGCCCGGACGGACTGATCTGGTCGAGGGCCGCCTTGTACTTCTCCGCGTCCTCCGCGGACGCAGAGATTGCCTCACCGACCCCCAGGAGGCCCACGCGCGCCGTGCCTACTGCGGCCGCGATCGCCGAGAGCCCAGCCGGAAGGAGCCCCAGCGCGCCGGACAAGTCCACAACGGCAGCCGTAGCGCCCACCGCAGCCGGCCCGAGCAAGGCCAGGGCCGACGCTCCCCCACCGATAGCCGTGACGCCGATCAGGCCGCCCTTGACGCCCTTACCGATCCCGCCCGCGATCGACGACTCGAGGATCTTCCCGGCGCCATCACCGAACGTCTTGACGATGCTCCGGGCGCCCGTGAGGCCGCGGCCGAAACCGGTCGAGAACTTCCGGCCGGCACCCACGCCGGTGATCGTGAATACGCCGCCCGCGTCGCTCCCGCTGAATAGGTCCCTCACCCGCGCACCGAACCCGGCAGTGAACGACCGCCCTGCCTTGCCGCCGGCGTCGCCGGCGCCAATCGCAAGCCCCGGTAGATCCGACACCGACGCTGTGACCCGAGTGATGCCCGACGTCAGCTCGCGCCGCATCCCGTCCAGGATCGACAGCCCAGCCGAAGTACCAATCGAGCGGCCCATATCATCGCCGAGACGAGCGCCCAGGGAGCGGAACTGCGGCGACGATGACAGTTGACGACGCAGCCCAGCACCCAAGGACAGGGACGCGCGATCTGATGCGCGCTGCCCCAGCGCGCCACCGAACCGGTCACCGATGTCGGACGCCGTGACGGTGATCCGGGTCGCGTCCCGGCGCAGGCGCTCCCCCATCGACCGGGCCGCCTCGCCACCGGCAGCCTCACCGAACTGGCGGCCCATCCGTTCGCCAGCGCGCCGGAACACGTCACGGTGCCGGTCGATCTCTTTGTCGAACGACTTAGCCGTGTTCGCGGCCATCGCGACACCGGCAGCTTTTCCGGCGTCCTCGCCGTACTGCTGGCCGATCCGGCGGATGTCTTCCCGTGAGCCGGCGTCACGGGCCTTGATGAGGATGTACGCGGTCGCGACGCGGGGCGTCTCGTCAGCCATGAGCGGTCACCACCCCTGCTGCGCGATCCAGGCCTGCTGGGCGCGCTGTACCTGCTCCCCGGTCACACCGAGGGGCAGCACCAGCTCCTGGTCGATCCGGGCCCGCTCATCCGGCGGGAGCCCTTCGACCAGGGCGGCGTAGACGACGTCGAGGAATGCGGGCAGGGTCAGGTCTGCGAGGCCAGACCCGTAGGCGTGACCAGGTGCTGGTGCAGGTCCTGGATCTGCTGCTCGCGCGGGGTCATGGGCCGGAACGAATCCTGGGGAAGGGGCAGGTCCGTGGGCCCAGAGCCAGCGTCCGTTGAGTGAAGCCCAGTCGTCGATGGCCCAGCCGATGAGTCGCTGGACCGCTTCGTAGGGCGGGCTGCGATCGCGGCCTCGAGTTTCCCGACGAGGGAGAGGATCCCGTCGAGGTCGATGCCGTTGTTGTCGACGGTCCGCGCGAACCGGTCGATCTGGTCCTGGCCGAGGATGGACGTGAGGAGGTCCCAGACGGCAGACATGGCGCCCATGTCGGCGCTGATCTTCTCGGCGCGGGCAGCAGCACGACCCTCAGCAGACAGCGCCCGGCGTTCGGCTGCCTCACCGCGTTCGCCCTGCGACATGGCGGCCTTCATCGACCACGCGTACCGCAGGAAAGACCCGGCGCCAGCGGTCTGCGGGATCAGGAACTCCTGACCGCAGAACATGAATGAGTCCGGTTCGGCCGTGACGTCACGGGACTCGACCGGAGAGAAATCACCCAGGCTTGCCATCAGGCAGCCGCCAACCTGTTGGTGCCGGCAAGCCAGATGTTGAACGGGTCACCGGAGGTCGGCTGCGACACCTTGAACGTGAGCGGCAAGCTCTGGAAGTTGGGCGCCTTCTGGTTGCTGAACTGAATGTTGCCGCTCTGCAAGCACTGGTAGAAGATCGCGCGCTGGGTGGAGTCCTGAGATTCCCAGCCCAGCATCGTCTTCACGCTCGCGCCAAGGACGGGCGGGCCGAGCTTCGTGACGGTCGCCGCACCGGTACCAGTCGCCGACGAGCTGATCCCGTTGAAGGCGAGGGCGTAGCTCTTGTCGGTGATGTGGGCCAGGTCGAACGCCACACCGATCGAGCGGCTGGTCTCAACCTCGTCGAGGACGTCCAGGTACTCGGCGACCGTGATGCCCTCGGAAGTCACCTCGTACGAGAACTGACTTCCGTCGCGGGTCACGCCGGCGGGCGCCCACGCGGCAGGCCACGCGTCCGTGAACACGTTCGCGGCAGCGGTCATGGTCGGGATCGCAGAGCCAAGAACGGCTCGGTACAGGTATCCGGGGCCGACGGCTGTGGCATGAGGGACGACAACGGCAGGCATGAGAGCGCCTCCAGGGTTGTGCTCCACCCCCGCCGGGAGCTACTCCCTGCGTGATGGTGCTGACCGGCTAGCCGGCCTCAACCCCGCACACAGAGTAGCTCAGACGCGCTGCACGAGAGGCCCTCAGCGGTTCGGTCCTGGGTCATCGTCGATGAATAAATCGCAGGCACATGGTGACGAACCGCATTCCTCGCACGATCCTTCGGCCCGTGATTCGGCCTTGCAGGTGTCGCAGCGGGTCTCACGCCACCGCGGCTCCCACCAGACTGTCAGCGTCCCGGCCGGGTACAAGCAGAGGACGATGGCTCGGTTGCAGTGCTCGTCGTGGCCGCGGCTGATGTGAGGCCGTGCCGGCGTCACTCCGCGTCGGGTGCGCCACTGGAAGCGGCGGCCGACGTTGATCTTCCACCCGAACCCGTTGTGGGACCGGTAGGCGGTCACGGGCCCCAGCTCGTACTTCGTCGGCTCGACCCAGTCATCCAAGATCACGGGACATCGCTCAGCACAAAGACGGTGCTGACCCGGTACGTGATCTCCCCACCCACATCGCCCGCGAACAGCGGACCTTGAACGTTCTCGCAGTACCGAATCCACACGGTCATCCCGTCGTACTCCACCGGCACGGGGGCGCCGGTCAGCTCCCGGCACTCCACGGCGATCGCGGTCGCCCCTTCGAGAGCTTGTTTCCGGGCGCCCGCTTGGCCACCGACAGCCTTCACCTCGAACGTGATCCCCGCCCTGTGACCCAGGCCTTCGGAGTCCACCGTGGACGAACCCACGGACAGGCCAGCGATCGCGCCAGCCTGCGGCGACCGAGGCCTCCCCAGGTGAATCCCCGCAGCGACCGGCTTACCCTTACCCGTTATCCCAAGTGACTGCGCCCAAGCCTTCACGACTCCCTCAGCGTCGAACGTCTTGCCCGTGGTCATCGCCCACCCAAGTCCCGAATGATGTCGTCCAGCGCCGGCACCAGGTAGGGCCGGTCACCTCGTGCGAAGGGTGGCGGCGCGAAGGGCCGCTCGTTAGGCCGTTCGATCCACCGCGCATATGGGTCGCCGGGACGTGGTGCCGCGACCGAGTTCACGGCGCTGGTCGACACCATGCCCTCCAAGTCCCCGACAAGCACCCACGAGATCTGAGACCTCAGCCAACCCGAAGGGTGACCTTCCGGCGTCTTCGACGGCGCACCAACCGGTGCGCGCTCCTGCGCGCGAGCGTGAACGCGCTGGGTGGTTTCCGCGACGAACGCAGCAATGGGCCCGGCCGGGGAGAACAACCCAGCCAGGCCCTCCTCGTCGATGATGACGAGGACGTCAGCCACGCGCGACCTTCCGAACCGCACGGGATACCTGCAGCGCCCCGGCAAAGACCAGGAACGCTACGTCCACGGCGAAGAAGAGCGGCCACGCAACGAACATGAGCGCCACGTAGATGATCCCGGACATTCGCTCGTCAACGTTCCGCGCGAACTGGCCGTCATGCTCGCGGCGAACCAGCCGCCATCCTCGGCATCCGTACAGGAGACCGCCGGCCGCGTAGTAGGCCAGCCACCACATCAGGCGTCGCGTTCCCGCCCCGCAGGCCGTGTCGGCAGCGGCTTCTCTGCCGGAGCCGGAGCGTTAGCCGGGACCTGAGCGGGAGCCTGCCCGTCCACGCGCTCCAGGAGCCCGTCTTCGAGCCACTGCGGGACCATCGGATGTGACGTCGGGACAGGACCATTCTGCGCGACTGCACGCGCCCCATCGACGGTCAGCGGCACCCGGGCCCGGTACGTGCCCCACTCCCGCGCATAGTCATCGACGGTCGGTGCGCCTGCAACGGTCGTGCCGTCGGGCAGGTTTGGGACCTCGACCGCGACGGGGTATCCCTCGGCCAGGGTTGCCGGACGGTCGTCATTGTTCGCTGCCATGGTGGCCTCTCGAAAGTGCGGCCCCAACCCCAGTCCCAGGGTAGCCCGCAAACGTGCGAACGCCCCGACCCACAGGGGAAAGGTCGGGGCGTTCAATGCACCACCCAGCATCCATGCCGGACTCGAACTCTACAGGATCAGAACCCTGCCCGGAGGAGGAAAACTGAACACCGACAGAACGTTCGGCTGACCATCCTCATCGGGCGGATCGACCTGCCCGCCCCCAGAACCCACATTCACCGCCCGAGCCTGCTCCATCAACAACACCGCATCATCACGCAACCGCCCGTACACACTCACATCAGCGTCCCGTTCCGGGTACCCGAGCTCCACCCAGTACGCCGCCCACAGAGCGGCAGCCGCCTGACACAGCCCGTACGCCGCCGGGACGATCGGCGTCCCAACGAAACCCGAGACCACCGCGACCGCGTTCGCAGTCAGCCGGTCCACCTGTTCGCCCGTCGGGTTCGTGTCATCGTTGAAGGTGCCCAGCGGCGCGTTCGTTTCCACGTCCCGGGTCCGCGAAGGGATGTGCACCGCGACAGCCCGAACATCCGGGGACCACGCCGCCGACATGCCCGCGGGGACCGCATACAGGGCCACCTCTTCCTGCTGCGCCGGGCCGGCCGACGTCCACCGCAGTCGCCAGTCCCCCGCAACCGTGATCGGGGCCGCCACCTGATAGTCGCCCGGCGCCGTGTTCACCACCGACAGAGACACCGAAACGCCGGGACCCGTCAGCATCGCCAGAACTGTGCTCGGGACGATCGGGGCACCGGTCTCCGGGTCCCGCAGATGCCACACCAGGACCGGGGCATCTCCCACGTCGACGATCACGACCGCACCTCACACCACGTCAGGGCAGGAACCATCCCGCCGTACACCGACTGCCCGTACACGGCCGACCCGTAACGGGACTCCACCTGCACGCCACCCAATCCGGCGCCCGAATCAGGCCACACCTCCACCCATGAACCGTTCACCCGACACCCCGCACCCACACCGTGACCGTGACCCCCGCAGGCGATGCCTCAGCACCCTCAACCGTCGTATTCAACAGCAGCACCCCCGTCGTCTTGGACTCGGCCACCTGTACCTTCACCTGCGTCGCTGACATGGACAGCGGGAACGCCCAACAGAACTGGGACGGGCCCGAAGCGCTCCGTACAGGCGTCGCCGAGACGTGATGCACCGCCGAGAAATACCCGGACGGAAGCGTGAACGTCACCTGCCCCAAGGCGTCCGTCGGAGCCGAGCCACACCAATCCTTACCCGGGATGGCCGTACCTTCCTGGTACGCGTACGGGTCCGGGACGGCCCGCAGTTTCCCGGCCGCCGTCATCCGGACCCGCCGGTCGCTCACGCCGCCGCCGGCGCCAACTCGATCTCCAGGCCAGCCGCGAACATAAACGCGGTCGCCGACCCGGCCACACCGACGCGCTGCACAACCTGGCTCGCGCCCGTCGGCGCAGTACTCGTCACGCCACCCGGCGTAGACGCCGACAAGAACACGTCAGCGCCCGCCGTGAGACCCGACACCGACGAATTCGCGCCCCCGAACCAGACCGTCACCGTCCCGCCGGACGCCGCACCCTGCTGCGTGTAACCCCAGGCCCGCTTCCCAGCCGCACTGGCGTCAGCCAGGCGGGCCTTCGCGACGGGCGTCCCACCGGAAGTGTCGGACCAGATGTTCACCAGGCGGCCCGCCGCGATCGTCTCGCTGGCGATACCCGTCCACGTCGCCGGCGCGAAACCATCCGGCAGGAGACTCTGGTGGAGCTTCCCATCGTCGCCGAGACCAACGATGTCACCGCCATTCGCTGACCCGGTACTGACGACGGTCGCGGCAATCTGCTTCAACCGGCCGCCGACCTGCTGCAGGTATGTCTTCGCGGGCATAACTCCCCCAAGGAGCTAGATGAGAATGGGTTGCTGTGGATCCACGTAGATCGTGTCCGCGTCCAGGGCGTACGCGACGATCTGCGTGTACGCCACATTCATGGGCTGATTCGTCATTAGCCGGCCACTGCGGCCAAGGAACAAGGACGAGCCCCGAGCAAGGCCCGACGAGGGCCACGGGACAGCGCCCTGGCTGACAACCCGCACGAAGTCACCAGCAGCAGCTGCAGCTTGGATCGTGACCAGCGGCAGCCGGCCCACATCGTCGGGGTCTGAGGCATCCAGGTACCGGACTGTCCCGGCCTCGTTGAAGGTCACCGCTCGAGGCGCAGATAGCGGAGTTTCGGCGGTCACGAGCAGAGTCGTTCCGGTAGCCAAACGCTCAGCGAGAGAGCCTGAGGCGCCCTGCGGGTTTACGCCCAGCGTCTCCTGGATCGCGACGACGGCGTCCTGCAAGGCGTCCACGTGCCCAGCGAAAATGGTGTCGCCGTCAGCACGCACAGGAAAGGCGTCGAACGCGGCCGGATACTGCGAGACCACGTGCGACGCCTCCCTGATGCACTCACTCCGCCGAAGCACCCAGCTGGGGCGGAGAGTGATGTGACCCTCCCGCGCGAACACTCAATGGGGGTTGAGGCCGTCCAATAGGACAGCGTGTCCGCGCGGGAGGAACCTGTGGTGGGCTACTCCTCGACGACCGGCTGGGGATCCGTCGGGACGATCCGGAGCATCGACTGCCCCGCCATCCGCCGGAAATCCTCGAGCTGGGCGAGAGAGACGGCCCGGACCCGCGCGTCGTACGGCAGGGTGACGAACCCGTCGACCTGCTCGACCCAACGCTCGGTGCCGCCGACCTCGACGGTCATCTCGTCGACGTCCTTGCCGACGTGCACGCTGATGCCGGTCGGGAACGTCACCGCGAACGTCTCGGCGCGATCCAGGATGGCGTCAGCCGCGGCGACCTGAATGGCCTCGTCCTTCTCCCGCTGCAGGGCCGCCCTGGTCTTGCGCTTCGTCTTCGGTGTCTCCACGATCGCGGGCGTCGCTGTCGGGGTGGAGGTCTCGTCTGCGCCGTTGGCGCCCCGGCCGGTCACGCGGCGACCCCGGTGATCTTCACCGCGGCCTGCGGTTCCTGAACCGCCGGCGCGAAGATCCGACGGGAACGGATCAACCACTCGTCGTTCGCGACGGGGTTACGCCGCACCCACGACTGGATGCCGTCCGCCGAACCGGAGTACTCCGGGGACTGGATGTTCTCGTAGCCCATGAAACCGAGCTGCTTGGAGTCCGCGACGAAAGCGCTGACACCGAGGGGCATGCGGGCCGCGGGAACGGTCCACAGCATCAGTCCGCCGATCCGGGTGAAGTCGCCGGTCACGGTGATCGTGGAGTCGGACTCACGCTTGACGCCGGCGACGACCTTCGGGTTCGCCGTCAGACGCGCGCCGTACTCGTACGTGGTGACGAGAACGTCGGCCCTGTAGCCCTGCCCGAGGTCGTCGATCTTCGCCTGGGCGAGCATCACGTCCAGCAGCGGGTCGGCGGTCGCCGGGTTGTTCCACGGGGCCACGGCGGCCTGGGTCTGGGTGACCGCGGCGTTGATGACGGCGAGGGTGACCGCGTCGACGTACGCGACCGTGCGGTTCGCGGACTTCGCCAGGACGGTCTGGACGCTGCGGGATTTCTCCCGCGAGATCTTCTCATCGGTCAGGCCGAGGTCCTGGCCGTACTTCCCGATGGTCAGCATCGCTGCCTGGCCGTCGGGAGCGATCGCCCGCGAGTACTCCGCGCCCGGGGCGACCAGGCGTGGGTCACGGTCGGTGTAGATGCTCTCGGAGACGCCGTACAGGATCGCGCCGCCGGAAGCTTCGACTCGGCCGGCCAGGAGCTTGTCAGCGATGAACTGCTGGTCGGCGATCGAGCGGAGCGCCCGGTTGACCTGGGCCGGGCTGTTCAGGAACCGGTTGATCGTGAGGACGTCACCGGTGAGTGTGGGAGCCGGAACGGGGTAGGTGGGCATCACAGGCTCCAGTTCACGTCGAGGGTGGCATTCGCTGCCGCGGCGGACGTGAGCGAGGTACCGATGATCAGGTCCGGGTTGTCAGTGCCGGAAACCCACGCGGCGACCTGACCGGCCGCAGCTGACTTCACCTTCACGCCGGCAGCGATTGCCGCCGACGCGGTGAGTCGCTGCACGCCGCCTCGGGTCACGGTCACGGCCTGCCCGGTGATCCCGTCGTGGCAGGCCACGAACACGACCTTGTTGGAGGCGCCCGCGGACGGGGCGACGCTGCCTTCGCCGGAGTTGATGAGGACCTGTCCGCCGGTGATCGTGGCGGTCGCGGTCTGGGTGATCTCCTGCCCGGGCAGGTATGTCGCGACGTAGTCGGCCATCAGGCGTTACCCCCGTTCGGGGAGAAGCCCATGACGGCGGTGAAGTCCGCGTCGAACGTGGCCAGGGCCGTGTCAGTCTCGGCGTCACCGACGTACCCGGTCGACGCGACCGGCATCGCGGTACCCGGCGCCATGCGGGCCAGGATCCGCTCGGTCACGACAGGGTCCTTGTCGAAGTCGGCTTCCCAGTCGGCCTTCTGCGCGGGCGTGATCTTGCCCTGCTGGATGGCCGACGCGAACACGCTCGACTTGTGGTCGGTCGCTTCCTTGGCCCGGCGGGTGGCGAGCTCGGTGGACAGCTCCCCGATGCGGGTCTCGTAGGCGGCGTCCTTCTGGGCCTGCGCCTCCTGGATGGGGGCGAGGGCCGCGGCGAGCTGCTCGCGGACGATCGCGGCGACGTCGGCCGGCTGGGCGGGCACGGTGGGTGTCTGCTCCGGGGTTGTCGGCTGGGCCGGGATCTGGGGTGCGGGGGTGGTTTCGGGGGTGGCGGGTTCGGTGCCCGGCACGGGTGCGGGCGGGGTCGCGGGAGGCTGCTCGGTGCCCTGTTCACGCCGTGTGCGCGCGGCAGCGAGGATGTCATCCTCGGTCGCGTCGTCGGCCAGGCCGAGCGCCTCGCGCAGCTGCGCGGCGTCCAACGTTGTGTCTCCTGAGGCCAATGGCCTCAACCCCGCCGCCAATGATGCCACGCCTGAATGCATGTTGTGTGCCGCGAGGCCTGCTGGTGTGGGGGCAAGTTCGGTGTACGAGGCGACTGCGGGGCACATTTCACCGATTTGGACCGATCCTGTGGTGTCCTCGTCGAGATCAGAGAGCCACACGCGCCCATCACCCGCCGCGAAAACCACCGCATCCACGGTCACGTCACGAACATGCAAGCCCTCGACGTCGTCCAGGCCCTCGATGAACTCCTCCGCGGCGGCGACCTTCGCAACACGATCGACTGCCTTGCCGGCGCCTCGGTCCGGGGCGGTTTTCTTCATCGACCGCCGCTTCGCCTTGCGCGCCTGGGAGAACGCCTTCGGGTCTGCGCCCTTCTTCGCGTCCTTCAACGTGTCCAGCAGAGCCGGAGTCACGCGGCCCGTCGGCATGTTCCCGGCGGCCTTCTGCCACGCTCGGACCGCGGCCTCGGTCTTCGGGCCGAACAGGCCATCCACGCCGCCGTTCTTCCCCGAATCAGCTGACAGGAACCCGAGCCGGATCAGTTCCGTCTGCAGCGCGCGAACCTGCGGAGCCTGATCGCCCTTGCCCTGCTTGCTGTAACCAGAGCCCTTCTTCACGAACTTCCCGCCGCCGCGCGGGTGCAGGTTCTCCTCCCACGTCGCCAGCAGAGGCATCGAAGCCGCCACCGACATGGCCGCGACATACTCGACCGGCTCCCACTCCTCGCGCGGGCCCAGCTCGGCGAGAGACTGGATCGCGGGCTTGGTCTCACCGAGCAGAGCCAGGCCGGACACGACCATCCCGAACCGGTCACCGTCCGCCGTTTCCACCCCCAGGTCGGCTTCCACAGACCGCGACGGGTACCGGATGTGGATGTCGCCGTCGAGGTCCTCGGGATAGGTCAAGTCCCCGAGAAGGACGTCACCGGCGGCATTCAGGCGCAGGTTCGAGACGCGACCCAGTGCCGGCTCGCCGTCGTACCGCGGGTCCGTGTGACCCTGCTTCAAGACCGGCGACCGGAAATGCCCGGACTGGTACGCGCGGACGGCATCGGCCAGCTGCGTGCGCGTGCAATGCCACGGTCCGGTTGATGCCTGCCAGTTCCCTACTCGAGCAATCTCTACGCCTTCACGCGTGACGAGCATGGTCAGTCCTCCTCAGTTGTGGGCGCGGGCACGTTCGCGTGCTGCTCCTGGTCGTGGGTGTGGGCGTGCTTGTCGAGAGCTGCCCGGTCGCCGATGTGCGCGTCGAGACCAATCCGGTACTCGCCGTCCGGGCCGTGACCGGCACCAAGGAGCGCGATCTCGACAGAGACCGGCAGTTCCTCGCCGCACTTCGGGCAAGGCATAGCCACCGTCAGGTCGGGGGGCGGGGAGGCCATTAGTCCTCCGCAATCAGGCGTCGGTACCGGGTCGCCGCATACTCGGCCAACCCCAGGCACACGTGGATGGGCACATCGCCGTCGCGGTGGATCGTTCCGACCGCGGTCAGCGGCTCGCCGTCCTCGCCGTCCCACGCCCGCTGGCAGGTGATGACGATGTAGTCAGTCAGCAGAAAGGGCTGATCGGAATCGTGGTACGCGGCGAGAGTCGCCTCGATCGCCTTCGTCAGCGCCTCATCAGCGGCACTCTGTTCGGGCGTTCGGGGGTCGGTCATGACTGCCCCCGGAAGAACGCGCGGTCGCCGAACTGCCTCTTCCCAACCGGGCTCATGGCGAGCAAGCATCGACAGCGCGACCGCCCCAGGCAGGCCCGATAGCGGCCCAGCCCGAAGTCGACGAGGCCCGCTGCGATGTCGGGGTACTCGGTCTGGTCGTGCTCTAGACAGTTCTCGCAGGTCCCTAGGTCGCGAAGTGCACTGTGAAAGATCTGCCACCGGGTCCCGGGCGTCGCATCGATGACGTGCTGCATGGCCTGGAGCCGGCCGCCGAGCATCGCGTAGTTGATGGCGTCGTGGACCATCGCGTCGAACCACGGCCCGCGGCCAGCGTCGTCCACGGCATCCTCGATGCCACTCGGGTCCGTGGCCTGCGCTGCCCGCTTGGCGGCGTCCGCGAAAGCACCCATGCCGCGCTCGGCCAGCACGTCAGCCCACTCGGCGTCCTCGCCCGTGTCCGGCACGTCGTCCGCCGCCACTGTCGGTGCGCCGGCCCGCTTGGCCTCAATGAGGGCCTGCTCGACCCCGGCCCGCCGCGCGAGGCCCATCACCGACCGCAGCGACTCAGCCAGGTCGCCGGGCGCCAGGTCGATTGCTGCCCGCGCGAGGGCCAGAAGACCCCCAGCGGCAGCTGCAGCCAAGGCTGTCGTAGCTGACGCCACCCAAGCCGCTACAGCCGCCCCAGCGGCCGTCTCAGCCAGGGCGACGAGTGCGTCGTGGTCCTCGTCGATCGCGGCCGGGTCAACACCGGCAGCCTGCTCGGCGGGTGTCGCCTCCCGGTACTCCCGCGGTTCGGCAGCGTGCACGCGACCCTTACCCGGCCATTGGCCGGTTGCCTCACGATGCCTGTTCGCGCAGTAGCCCTCGGCCTGTTCGGTCGTCATGTGCTTGCCCGCGATGGCCACACACCTGCCGAAGTCGCCGCCAGTCCCCCAGCGGATCCGCGCGGCGATGTCGCCGTGCAGGTAAGCCTTCCGCAACTCCTCAGCGTTCCCGCGGTTGCGGTCGGCGCCACCGGCAGCAGCGACAGTTACCTGGCTCTGCGTCGGCTCCGGCACGACCTCGGGCGTGGGCTCTTCGGTGGGCTCGTCGAATCCGACCATGCCGCCCGGCAGTGGTGGCAGGTCGTACGCGTCCCGCACCCACGCCTCGAGTTCGGGGCCGGGGGTGAGAGCGCCGGCGCCGAGGAGGGTCGTGATGGACTGTGCGATCGCGCGCGGATCGGATCCGATGTCGCCGCACGTGACGGCGGGAACGACAGCGTCTTCGCCCCAGTTGAAGTCGACGAGCCGCTCACACAGTTGAGTCGCGGTCTCAGCCATTCGGTCACCGATGGACTGAACCGAAGCGGCAAGGAGCGTGGCGAAATTGTCGCCCAGGGCGCGTGATCCGACGGCAGTGTTTCCCAGGTCGAGCAGCGATGTGAGGACGCTTCTGGCCATCTGCTGGTCGTAGTAGTTCAGTGTCGCGATCGAGTCGGGCAGGGTCCCCTCAACACCGATGATGCGCAGCCGGAACTTCGGCGTGGTCGCACCGCCGGAGACGCCGACTCGAACAGACGACGCGACTCTCTGCGCTTCGGCAACTTCCGCCGGGGTGACAACAGCGCCGGGTAGCGGCTCCATGACGGGGGTTCCGGCGGAGAACCGCTGGATCCCGATGGCGTTGGTGCGCTTAGTGTCGATCTTCAGCAGCCAGTCGCTGTAGCACGGCCGGATCAGTGGGCGCCCGGTCCAGGTCGCGCCCTCCCGGTCGTGGACATACCAGAGGAGCCGGTCGGCGGGGATGGGCTGCTCCCCCGTCGCGGTCGCCCCGGGCCGAGCTGCCTGGAGAACCGACAGGAGCGTCCCGTCATCGTCGACGTTGATCCCGGTGATCGTCGCCGGGAGACGCTCGGGCAGGGCAACGAGGTGCGCGAGGCCGTCGGCGCGGACCTCGTACACGGGCTCGAAACCGACGTGCCCGAAGACCAGGTGCAGCAGCGCCAACCGGACGTGCTCGAGCCACTTCACGCCTCGCCGGCGCACAGGCCCTGTCGCGTCGGGTTCCTCACCGAGGACTGGGATCCCGAGGGAGTCAGCGCACAGTGCTACGACTTCCGGGTCCGCGCCGCGGGGGTCGATCCGCCAGTCGGCCTTGATGATCGGCGTCGAGTACGCGGCGAGGATGGACGCGATCGTGGGGTCGGTGCGCATCCGCGCCAGCGTGGCTATCGAAGTAGGCCACGCCATGTCCGGAATATGTTCGAGCTGGTCTGTCGGCCAGCCATATCCGAGCTTCCCCGAGGCGTATGGGTCTGTGGACCCAAGGGGTCGCGTCGGGGCGTCCTTCGCTGGCACGCGCACTGCTCCCTGGGCCCAGCGGCCCCAACCCCAGGGATAGGTTACAACCGAGCGGGCCGCCGACCTCCCACCTTCGTGCTTTAGATGGGAATCTTGAGCTGCGCATGCCTCTCTAAGTATCGCGCGGAAGCCCGCACCAGCGCTGGATCGTCCCTCAGCAGACCTATGGCGCAGTTGCACTTATTGCATAGAAGTTCTCTGACTATGCCGGTCAGGTGATCATGGTCTATAACAAGCGGCTCATCCCTGCGGCAAATTGCGCACCGCCCCTGCTGCTGTTCCAACATTTCTTCGTATCGCTCAGGCGTCAGGCCGTACTTCGCGAGCTTCTGTTTCTGCAACGCTGCAGGGGAGCGGCGGGGGCACTCAGTGCGCAGCTTCCCGTCGCGACTGCTGACACGAACCTCAACCGGCCCGCACGTCGAACAGACAGCCGTTCCGTTCGCCATATCTCGCTTCGACAGCCGGTGTATCGGGGTTCTGACCTTCAGGCGCCCTGCTTTTCGTTCTCGTGTATAGCATTTCAAGCACAACCCCCTGGCACTGTGTGGGGCACCGCACCCGGCAACCGAGCAGACGGCCTCGGGCGTCTCGAAATTCGAGATGTGCAGCCTATAGCGAGCGGGTACCGCACGGCGGCTTCGCTCCACCGGCTCCAGCCAACCGAGGTTGATCAAACGCTCCACTGCATCCCGGATACCTCTCTCCGTGGTCCCGACCGCCTCCGCTGCAGGCCTCCGTCTAATTTCGGCCCGGTCGATGCGCAAGCCCAGGGCGAAATCGCAGGCGTACCGCATGACGTCGCGCTCGACGGAATCAAGATCGAGGCTCCGCTCGACGGCGGCCGCGATGCCTTGCACGCGCTGGACCGCGCCGTCATGCGTAAGGGAGATGGGCGGAACGAGCGGAGCGCGACGCGGTATCCAGGTCGACGGCTTGACCGGGCGGCCGTCCCGCTTCCTCACGTAGCAATTCCTGCAGAGCCCACGGGCGTGGTACGGGGCATCGCATTCGGGAACCGAGCAGGTCATTCCGGCCGTGTCGCTGCGCAATGCTATAACCGGCTTCAGTTCACCGGACCGACGCTTGCGCGCGTAGCAGCTCTCACAGTGGCCTTGCTTGCGAACAGGTCGTTCGCATCCGGGCACAGGACATGTAGCCTTCAAGGGTCGACCTCTCATACAGGTTGGCCATGCCCCGGGGGTGTTAGCGCACCCGCCGGGGTCTTTACTGTCCGCATTCTACCGCGTACGTCCTGTGACCTGGCAACTTGTACAGGCGTTCGACGGCTGCGAGGATTCTCGCCGTCGCCCAGAACGTTCGGACGCCGTTGACCAATGGCCATTGCGGTCGGCCCGGTGGTTCGTTCCCGGACTGGCAGCCCGCAGCAAGTCGGGCCGGCTAAAGGGGCCCCAGGACGCGCGCCTGGGGCCCCTTCACGTGCGTCATGCTGCCTACACAGTCTCCTGTGCCCGGTTTCGCCGAGACGATGTACCGGTTACACCAGCGTGCCTTGCCCTCTCGGGGACGATGCGGCTCGACAGGGACTCGAACCCCAACCGACGCCGGGCCAGGTTATCCCCTGCCAGATCGGCGGCCCGGAGACTCAGCGAGTGTGCGCCTTCTCAGTCCCTGTTGGTGGGACGTCGCCTCCGGGCCGTCCCAAACGTAGGCGCTACTCGCGAATGTTGAGGATGGCAAAGATCCCGGCCGCCGCTGGCAAAGCGACCGACAGTGGAGAGTTGCCGTACCTGGCGACGCCAATCAAGGCCAGCACTACGAGCACAATCGCCGCGAACAGTACGGCCGCCTGAACCAGGTCGATCCGGTCCCGACCCATCAGCTCATCCCCTCTCAACTCTCAACTGTGGTCAGGTCAGGCATGGACTGTCGTCCTTTCGAGGTGTGCCGCTCGGATCGAGTCCAGAAGGGCCGAGACGCGGTCCCGGTCTGCTGCGGTCGGCAGGACTGAACTCGTTGCCTCGAACAGTTCGTTCTCGTGGGCGTACACGTCGAGCATCTGCGCGGGAGACATGAGGTCGAACGCCCAGTACTCTTCCGGGTCCGAAACGCGCACGGTGAGGCTGCCGGTGGAGAGCAGTTCGCGGCCTTGCCTCAGGAGCCTCAGCAGGTGTCGTCCGTGCTTGGCAGTCCGGTTCTTCGTATTCGACGAGAAGTAGCCGCGTTCTTCTGTGGCGAGCCTGTGGGCCTGCGATTTCGCGTACCCGCCGTAAGAGTCCCGCACGTACTTCTCGGACAGGAACGCTGACCGGGCATCGACCAGGCGGCGGCCCTCATCGGTGAGAACTTCGTAGTCGTCCAGGTGGAGCATTTCCAGAAGAGTCGGGTTGCATTTGAGCATGAGCCGCAACGTCTTCCCGATCTCGTGCATGGCGACGTCGGGGTCATGGCTGGCTCGTGACTCGCGGTGCGGGTGCCAGTCAAGCCCAGCCACGTCGAGGGTCGGCGCGACGAACACACCCATGCGGTCGATGTCCGAGCCTTCACGGGCCAGGCCGTAGGCGGTCGAACCGACCACGCCAGAGAGGATCAGGGCGGTCACGCGGCACCCCCTGATGCCAGCATGGTTCCGATGATGCGGCAGGCCTGGATTTCAGTGAATCCTGCCTTGACCATCGTCAGGAACATCTCGTGCAGTGCAGTTGCTTCCTGAAGGATCGGTGTCAGGTCACCGTCCATGATCGACTCTTCGCGGTCAGCCATGTCGGTCCACCTTGCTCTCCAGGCGGTCGAAGTCCTGCTTCATTGACCGCCAGAAAGCCACGATGAGCAGAGTGAATCCGAGGACCAGCATGCCGAATCCGGCGAAGACTGCCACGTCGGTCACAGGTCGAATCCCATCTCGCTGCTGAGCCAGCACAGAAACCCGTGCACGTCCTCAATACCGTATCCCTGGTCGAGCGCCTCCTCGGTGAGGAAGCTTTCGCGGATGACGCGACTGATGGGCCTGCGTGCGATCAGTTCGTGCTCGCCGCGCTCGTCGCCGGACAACTGGCCGATGACGCGCTGGCGTAGAGCCTCATCGTGGATGCCGGAGTCCCGCGATCCAGTGTCGTAGGCGAAGAGGCCGAGGAGAGCATCCTGTAGTTCTTCCTGCGTCATTCCAACCCCCAGATGGCCTGTGAAGAGCATCATCTCAGGAATCGGCGGCCTCTGAACGGCGTACCGTCTCGTCCAGCCGAACGATGTACGGGGTGAGGTTGTGGCCGATCGACCCGAACAAAGGAGGAACCCGCCCCCTCCGGTACATGGGGCGGGCCCTTCCTCGACCGACATCACCTGCATGGACAGGCTAGCTCGCGAACGGCGAATCCTGCTACCGAGCTCGCTACGGCTTCACGGTCGTCGGGATGTTCGCAACTCCCGCTGGCGCTCCAGTGACCACGTTGTTCGTGTAGATCTGGTTTCCGTTCGTGCCAGGCATCATCCAGAACCCGTACCCGGTAGCGGGCGCGCAGTGCGCGGTGTTCGCATCGAACACGTTGCTGGACCCCGATTTGATCCCGGGGTGCGCGATGCCGAGTCCGTCCACGTACGGCGACAGGTAGGTGGCATTGAAGGAGATCTCGTGGGCCTGGAACCCATCAGTCATGATCGTTGAGCCAGTGTTCCCTTCGATCGTCCACGACTCGCCCTTCACATCGACCCACGAGTCCGCGCTGTTAGCTCCCTGGATCAAAGTCCCGTCGAACACGTTGTTGCGCAGGACACCGCCGTACGTGCCTTCCTTGATATCCACGCATTCCGCGGTGCAATTGCTGATCGTGTTGTTCTCGAACACGTTGTAGTCGGAGTGATCAGGGAACCCCTTCATCGCTGCCGGGACACGCTGGTCAGCATCCCAGTTGCTCTGTGCGGTCCCGCAGTACAAGCCCTCACCGAAGCTCGCGCTCACCAGGCCCGTGTCGTGGACCGTGCAACCGCGGACCGTCGAATAGCTCGTCTCGTTGCGGAGATGAATGCCTTCCTGCCCCATACTCCCGACGTCAAGATCTTCGAGGACGCAGTTGATGCCACGGTCGACGATGATGCCTTTCTGTCCGTTGCGGAGTGTGAAACCGCGGACAGTCACCCACTGGCAGTCATCCAGGTGAAGGACGTAACCCGAGCTGGTGTTGGCGTTGTCAACGACCGCGGACCGGGGCCCCTCAATGAGGATCGGGTGCGCAGCCGTGCCACGGAGCCCCGAGAACTTGAGCTTCCCCGTGAACGTCGCGTTCGGGGCCAAGGTCACGACGTCGCCCTGAATGGCGACCGACCCGGCTGCCTGAAGCGACTGCAGGTCCGAGTACGTCCCCGTCGCACCAGAACCGACCTGGCCGCTCGTGTCGACCGGCGGCAGCGCAATACAAACGCCCGCATAGTTCTTCGCTGAGTCCACCTGCGCCGCCGGGGTGACGGTACCTGCGTTCGTGAGGGTCCGCCACTGCGTGTACAGGACCCGCGAACTTGAGCCGACTGCGCGAGATACGCCCGCCGCCGTCCACCCGGTGCCCGCCTCGAACGCGGGGAGGGCGTCACCGGCAGCCATGGCCCACGCCGCGAACAGGAGGTCCCCGTCGTACGTCGTGGACAGGGGGCCCGTGACGAGAGCAGTCGCGGCGTTCGCTGTCCCTACGGCGATCCCGTCGATCGCAGATGATGGGAGGCCCGTGAACTCGTGGGCCTGGATGCTCGCCAGGTTCCGTTCGGTCGCGAACGTCAACGTGATCGTCGACCCAGCCGGGAGTGCGTTCGCGAGGAGTGAACTGTGCAGCATGACCGTCGACGCGGTCCCGTTGGAGACGGGGGCGCCGTCCGCGCGGTACACGTTCGCGGAGCTGTCGGAGATCGTGACGGTGCCCGGGTTCCCGTTGCAGACCGTGGCCAGGATGATGCTGTTGCCTGCTGCTGCGGCCTGCGTCGTCGTGATCGTGACGGCCAGGGCCGGGGCGTTGAATGACCCTGTCCCGAGAGCATGCACGTACTCGGGGGCCCCGGCCGGGTTGGGCGGTGCGATCGGTGTCACCGGGGAGCTGGGCGCTGACTGCGGGCCCTCCCCCGCCGAGTTGGTCGCGGCGACAGTGAATGTGACCGCGACGTCGGCGGTGAGGCCGGTCACGAGGATCGGCGATGACGAGCCGGTCGCGGTCTGCCCGGTGCTGGCACGGACCCGGTACGACGCGATCGCGGCGCCCCCGTTGTCCGTGGGCGGAGTGAACGAGACGCCAGCCTGCCGGACACCGGCCGCGGCGGTCACGCCGGTGGGTGCGCCCGGGACGGCGACAGTCGGGGTGGGCGGGCCGTCCTCGAGCGCCGTAATCCGTGCCTCGAAGTCGAGGGCCTGCGCCTCGAGAACATCGACGCGCCCGTCAAGCGCGACGCCGGCGTCAGCAAGGGCCGCAAATCTGGGGTCAGCCCCGGATGCGACAGTCCCGACTCCTGTGCCGATCGGGAGCCGGTCGGGCGCGAAGACGCCGGCAGTGATGTCGGCAGCGGTGAGCTGCACGACGCCGGTCTTTCCCGCGACCGACGTGACGACGCCGACGGCGGTCACCTCGAGCCAGTCCGCCAGCGTCCCGGGACTATTGGTCGAGAGGATGTATGTGCGAAGGGTGTCCGTGCGGACCGCGACGTCGCCACGCTGCGCGGTGAGCGCGAGCATCGCTGCCTGGCTGGCCACCGGAGTCACGTCGGTGATCGCCAGCGCCGGGAGCTGCGCGGACGGGACGACCCCGGCGATCAGGTCAGCCTTCCCGCCCAGGGCAGCGACGAGGCCCGTGATCTGCGCCTGTGTAAGAGTGACCGGGTCAGTGCCACCCGCCGCGTGCTGGACCGCGTGCAGAGCTGGAGCTCGGGAAGCGAGCTGGCTGGTGATCTGTGTGGTGACGGCCACGGCGGCAGCGACGTCAGCGGCGGCCCGGGCCGCGGTCTCAGCGTCGAGCTCTACCTGGGTGGCCGGATCGAACGCGAGGTCCGTGACAGCGACAGACCCGGGGGTGACGGGTCCCCCGCCCCCGCTGCTGCTGGATTCGGCGGCCAGGGCCAGGCGTGTTCCGGCCGGGCCGTGGTCGCCCCACACAGTCCCCTTACCGCCGTCAGGGCCGGCGAACGCCGGGATCAGGCCGTCAGAGTCGGAGACCAGGACGCCGCCCGGCACGACGCCGGCGAGGGTGCCGTCCGCGTTGACGTACCGCAGGTCCGTGATCTGGGTGCCGCCGTGCGCCGCGGTCCAGATGCGGACCCTGGACTGCGCGACGGGAGTCCCGAACCAGTCCAGGGTGAGCGAGTCGCGGCCGGGCCAGAAGATGCGGCGGGCCATCAGGAACCCCACCGACCCGCGGACTGGTACGCGCCGGCCGCGGCCGGGTACTGGCCCGTCATCATGCGGTGCTGCAAGGTCGGCGGACCGCCGGCTTCCTCGTAGTAGCCCTCATAGGCGAGGAGGCCGTCCGCGGCGAGCTGCGCGAACTCGTCGTGCATCTTCTCGATGAAATACGGGTTGTCACCGCCGCCGTTGCCCGCGGCGCCGCCAGAAGCGTTGATGAGCGCCCACTCGGGGACGCCGAGCTTCTTCCCGTTCGCCGCGAGATAGGTCCGCAGGTCCGCGAAACCTGGCTGCTGGCCCCGCGCGGAGTTCCACAGCGACAAGCTGGTCTGCCCGGGGTACCAGTCGTAGTGGTCAAGGCTGATGATGTCGATGTACGGGAGCATCGGGTCCATGACCTGCTGCCACGTGACCCCGGCCCGCTTGCTGCCGCGGTTGAGGCACACGTCGATGAGGATGTTCGGGGCCGTGGACTTCGTGGACGTGGACACGTTCTGGATGGCCTGCTGGTACGACGCGACGCTGTTCTGCGGGGTCTGCGCGCCGGACTCATCACCCCAGCTCCATTTGAACCAGTACCCGTTGCATTCCCACCCGCACCGGATCACGTACCGGTTCGTGTTCAGGCCGGCCGCATCCAGGGCTGTCCCGTACGCGGTCCAGCGGGCGTTGTTGGTCCCGGCCGCGGTCGCCGCGTTCGATCCGCCGCCTTCCGTCTCGGGCTGAGGGGGAAGCGAATTGATGATGTACCCGGGCCAGGCCGCCCACCCGGATGGGATCGCGTGAATGTCCGCCCACGTCTGCCGGGGCGGGAAGTGCAGGAACCCGTCCACGGGCCGGCCGCGCCAGTTCCCGAATTCGTTCGCGAGGGCGATGTTGGAGTTCGGTGTCCCAGAGTCCCAGCGGGCAACGCCCGAGTTCCACGCCTTCCCGGACCGGCCGATCAACGGCATGACGCCCGGTGTTCCCGGGGTGCCACCACCGCCGGTGCCGGGGGGCGTGGAACCGTCGCTGCCGATACTGTCCTCGGGGTCGACGTACGTGGTCCCGGTCCGTGCCGTGCCGATGCTCTCGGTGCCGCCGTCGGTCATGGCCTGCTGCGTGATGCTCGTGCTGGCTGTGCCGGTCCGCGTGTATGTGCCGGTCCCGGGGTGGATCTCGTTGGAGCGGAACAGGGCGCCGGTGTTCCCGCCGCCGTCGTGCCAGACCGCGCCGGTCAGGTCGTGGAGGATGTTCCCGGTGACGCGGGCGTCCGGGGACCCGGTGAGCGCTATGCCTTTCCCGGCGCCGGACAGGTCACAGTCGTGGATCTGGATGCCCGCGCACCCCCACGCCATGATCTGCCAGCCGCTGTCGGCAGGCTCCCGGACGGTTACCCGGGTCAGGCGTGGGCGGGTCACGTTGACGAGTTGAAGGGGCCCGCACCGCTCGAACCGCACGGTGTCGAGGGTGAAGTCGGAGATGACGGTGTTCGGGCCGCCCTGAAGTTCCAGGGGCGCGATGACGTCGTAGAACTCTGAATCGCGGACGGTGAAACCGGCCTGCGTGATCGTGTTGTTCTGCGGGTTCGGCGCGACCTTGATACCGACGCGGGCGCCGCGGACAATGCCCTGCCACAGGTTGTCGGCGCCATCGGGAAGCATGTCGACCGCAGTGCCGTGGTAGTTCTCGACGAGGCAGTCGATGGCCTGGTTCGCGCGCGGCCCGGGACGCTGGGATGGGTTGCCCCACTTCCACGCCGACCGGTTCGAGCTGTCTTCGGTGCGCCGGGTTCCGCCGCGGGCTGTGCACCCGATGGTCCGGTTGCGCTGCTCGTCGGCGCCGTGCCAGTCGAAGTCACTGATCCGCGCGTCGGTCGAGATGACACCGCGGGCCTCACACACGGCAGACCCGTTGAACCAGAGCACAGAGTGTCGGCAGCCAGAGATCGCGAAGTCCTGCACCCAGCACGACGTCGACCCGTAGAAACTGACGCCATACCCGCGGCCGGCCACGACCAGGGAAGGGTTCGCGATCCGGCCCCGCTGCGCCGAGCAGAACAGGCTGTCGGTGAGCCGGATCGCGTGGCCCGACCAGGACACGCCGCCCTCGCCGGTGCCCTCGATGTGCGTGTCGATGATGTGCGTGTTGAGGGCGTACCTGACCTCGATTGCGTGAGATCCGTCGACCATCTGCGCTTTCGCTTTCAGGCGCAGACCGCGGACCTGGACATCGCGCAGGACGTCGAGTTTCTGCACGCGCCCCGCCTCCCCCGGCACATAGTTGTGCTGCAGGGGTGCGGCGAGCTTCAGTGTTGTCCCGTCGACGATTTCGACGATGACGTTCGTTTCCTTGTGCGCGAAGTTCCCTGTCCTAGGGGTGCCGTCGTCGTCGAGAGTGTGGACGTCGTCGAGGATCTGCAGGCAATCGTTCTTCGCGAAGATGCTGGTGTCCTCGATCTCGAGGACGGTGTCGCCGATCTCTGGGGTCCCGGTGAGGCGCGCCTGAATGACCTTCGTGACCTGAGACTTTTTGTTGCTCCACGTGGTGTCCCAGGTGACCAAGTATTCCTTCGGGAGCGGGTCCGCGAGAGTGATTGTCTTCGCGGTCGTGTTGATCGCCGTCACGTAGCTGTGGTGGATCTCAGAGTCCGGGACCGACCCTGACGCGGTCCGCTTCCCCCGGATACCGACGTAGATGCCCGCGACCCAGTCGGAGGGAATCTGGTCGACGTACAGGACGGTGTCTCCCGCGTCGGCGTCCTGCACCAGAGCGGGCTTCGCCGGGTTCGCCGTCGGGGTCTCCGGGATGACACCCCACGGGCGCAGGCGGTAGTTCGGGCCGTGAAGCCACTGGATGGCCGGGTCGAACTCGAGGGTCGTCCCGGACGCCGAGATCGTGATCGTCGAGTCGAGGAACCCTGTCGCGCCGGCCGGGCCTGTCACGTACAGGTGCCCGCCGGTCTCGCCGTCCTCGACGAGCTCGAGCGCGGCCTGGATCGCCAGGGCGTCATCGGTCGGGGTCGCGGCGGTCCCGTTCAGGGCGAGCCCGGGGACGACGGTGTATCCGCCGCCTGCTCCACCCGTGCCGGATTCGGCGGCGGTCATGGCTGCCGCGATCCCGGCGTCCATGTGGTTCAGGGCCGCGGCGATCAGGGGTGTGGTCTGGTTGGGGAGGTCCCGCCACGTCGGGTAGTACGGGGTGTAGGGCACGCGTGCGCTCCGGGGACCACCGGCCCCAACCCCGGTCCCAGTATCGCGTATGCGGGGCTGCTGGTCCGCTCCCCGGACATGCGAAAGCCCCGACCATCAGGCCGGGGCTCTGCTCGCAAGGCTCACCCAGGATGGCTCTCGACCGGGCCGAAGTCCATTCGGTTGGTGGCCCGGCCGATGGAGGGATACGGCCGGGGCCACCCGGGGTCAGCTGACGTTAGACAGCGGCAGACTCGCATTGGCTGGGCCCAGCCGGGCCCGGCGTCCGGCAACCTGCGTGGCCCGCAGCTCTGCGGCCACGAGGACGCCCAGCTGGCTCATGGCGTCCCTGACGGTGGTTACGTCGTCCAGGGAGTCCAGGAGTTGCCGGATTGGGTCGCTGATGGGCATCTCGCGCAGGCCCGACTCTGTCCCCACCGCGAGCAAGGGAGGGCCGGAGGCAGGAAGCGAGATAGCGAACGGCGGGCAGCCCCGAGTCAGCTCCACAAAGTCCAGTACGTCACCCATATCTGGACGATAGGCGCCGCGCCGTCACCACAGGGGGGAACCCCCGCAGGCAAGGCCGAACGCGTGAGTAGCTGTCTCAGCTAAACGATGTACGTGCGGCGGGCCCAACACCTCGGTCACACCCACCAGCCCGCATCATCTGCCCCCGCGGCACGGTACGGGACACGCGTCCCAGCGGGGCGCCAGGGCACCCTCGCAGCTATGCCCGGGTCAGTCGATGGGTGCGGCAAGGTTGCTCTCGCGCCAGGGGCACATGGCACACCGGCTGCTCAAGGCCCTCGTGCACTCGGACGTGTTATGCATGATGCTAAGGGCCATCTGTACGCGAGCCGGCCAGAGCAGCTTTTCATGGGTTGAGGCCGAGAGTTGAGCAGCGGTCTCCGCCACGTCGCAGTTCGTGGGTTTAGTGTCGCTATCCATGCTCGATGGTTCGGACCGTTCGCTGGCCGGCTGAACGCTGTGCACCAGATCTATGGGCCTCGTCGCTGTTAGGTTCGAGTCAGGGCCTCCACCGTGAACCCGGCTCGCTGTCCTCGGCGGCCCAGCGGATGCAGGCGCGCTCTAGAGGGCCATCAACGAAGGCCTGGAGGCTGTCCGCGTTGATCTGTGAAGTCTTCTGCTCGGCGGTCAGGTTCAGCCACCGAGTGGCCCAATGAGCCCTTTCCATCCTCCTGAGCCACAGGGGTCACGGAGGCGGTAAGGGTGCACGTGGCGGTGGCGGGAACATGAAGAAACCCCTGGTGGGATCGCGATTGTCGAGATCAAGATCCATCACCAGGAGTTCCGTGTGCTTGTCTATCGTTCGGGGATGAACGTGTCCACCCAGGGCTTGCGGTTCATTACGAACGCGCTGCGCACTCACAGGCAGCGGATCGGGAGTCGGTGGCGCGTGTTGTCCTCTGGCCAGCAGGCTTTGATGGTCCTGGCTCATGTGAGGAAGGGCGAGACCTACCATGACCTGGCGGTCGGGTTCGGGGTCGGCACGACCACGGCCTACCGTTATCTGCGCGAGGGAATGGAGGTTCTGGCTGCTCTCGCCCCGACCTTGGAACAGGCGATCGAGACGGCGTTGAAGAAGGCCTACGTGAGCTTGGACGGCACGCTGCTGCGGATCGACCGGGTGGCGATGGCGTCGAAGGGCGATCGCGCCTATTACTCGGGCAAGCACAAGGCCCATGGGGTGAACGTGCAGGTCATCGCCGATCCAGCAGGCCGGCTGATCTGGGCGTCACCGGCCCTGCCCGGCGCCCGCCACGATGCCGGTGCCGCCCGGCAGCACGCGATCCCTGCAGCCTTGGCCGAGGCCGGCGTGACGACGTTTGCCGACACGGCCTACATCGGTGCCGGGGCCACGATCCGGGCGCCGTTCCGCCGCGTGCGTCGTGACCCGGGCTCGCGTCTGTTCGTTCGTCGTGAGCTTTCGACTGGCCAAAAGGCCGTCAACACGTCGATCTCACAGATGCGCGCTCCGGGCGAGCGAGCCAACGCCGAGCTCAAGAACTGGCGGATCCTTCAGAAGATCCGCTCCAGCCCGGCTCACGCAACGCGCCTGGTGAACGCGGTTCAGGTCTTGATCCTTAACTCCTGAGGAGGTTGGAAAACCCTCAATGAATGATGGCCGCACGAACATGCCCGATCGGTTCCCCCTTTTCCTCATCCGTCAGGTCGGTCGCGCCGTCCATGGGGTTGGGGCTGGACAGTGATAGCCGCCGATCGTCTGGCTGTTCACGCCACCACTGGAGGCCTGCTGCGATCTGATCGTCCGTCATGCCGTGGTGTCGACAGATCGGGACCATGTCCGGATCGGCTAAACGGACCACAACCAACCGGTAGCACCCGGTGGTTCGCGGGGTTCAGCGAAGCTGCGCCTGTGAAGATTCGCCACCCTCTTCGAGTGTTCCTCACCCGCCACTGGATCTACGTGCGGACAGTGAAGTGGCGATGCAGAAATTGCCACGCCGATCTGACGACCGAGGCGGTGCGGGCGGGTGAGCGGTGGTGTGCGATGTGCGCCCGAGACCCCGAGGTGGTGAATGTCGTCATCTGACGGAGGCCAGCTCGCCATTGGTGGGCGACCAATAGGAGTCCTGGCGCATCGGACGATCACCCGACGTTGCGCGCATTGGGCTACGTCCCAGCGCCCCTGTCAGACACACTTCCACCCATGTTTGATGCGCCCGCCGCTCGCACGTCCAGACCTTTCGCGAAGATCGATATTCCTGGATTGAACGCGTTACGTGGCATGGCTGCGGTCTACGTCGCGGCTACGCACGTGGTACTCGCGCTGAATCCACCGGCGCTTGTGGGGCTGCCCTTCCGGTTTGGCCAGGAGGCGGTCATCATTTTCTTCCTGATGTCCGGCGCCGTGATCTATCTAGCCACCCAGAACCGACCGGGGCAGAGCTTCGGAACCTACTTCGAGCATCGATTCCGCCGAATCTATTTTCCTTTTGCGACTGCACTGATCGTAAGCGCGATTGTCGCTGCTGCAACAGGTGCCTTGGTAGACCAGTTCAGCTTCGGTCAGCTGTTGGGCAACCTGGCCATGCTTCAAGACGATGGGTCGACGAAGCCGGGTACTTGGATCGGTACGTTCCTCGGCGACCTGCCCCTCTGGTCCTTGTCATACGAGTGGTGGTTCTACCTGCTCTTCTGGCCCACATACCGATGGGTCCCCCGGCAGCATCAGCTGCCCGCCGTGACCTTGGTTTCGCTGTTGGCCTGGCTTGCCTACCTCGCGCATCCTAACCACATCCTCCTTGTCGCCAGCTACGCGGTGATCTGGTGGGCCGGACTCGAATTGGCCCGCGTGTGGGTAGAGGACGGCGCGCTGACATGGCGTCGATGTGGGAAGCCACTTGCCTGCCTTACCGCCATGTCCATTGCGGCGGCCATTCCGATCGTGCTGGAAGGACCTCGTGGATTCGGTCTGTACCCGGTGCTGACGTTTCGGCATTTCGCCACAGGAACAGTCTTTGCCGTCATGACCGTGGCCTGGAGCAAACTTGGGTGGATTGGTTTCCGAGTTACCATAGGTCCTTTCGCGCCGATCGCTCCGATTTCCTATGCAATCTACGTGCTCCACTACCCAATCCTGGTGCGCTGGGGGGTCGCCTCGGGAAAGTGGTGGGTCCTACTCGGACTATGTCTCCCCGTGCTTCTGCTGGCGGCCTACCTGGTCGAAGTAGTTGGCCAGCGCCAATTCAATCGTCTAGTAGCCAGGGTCTTTCACTCGCGGACGGTTCCTGAAGTTCACCCTGTGGGCCACGGGCACATCAACTCATAAAGGGAGTTGCCAGCTCGTCCTTGCAATAGCCCGCCCTGCATCTCGACCTCAGACGCCCGGCCATGCAGACCGTCGGCCAAACACCCCACAACTGGCAAGTAGGACCCGGGGGTTTACCGGCCCGGGGAAACTGGGTGGTTGCGGTCAAGGGGGCCGCTGCGAGGGGGTACCGATGGACGTACACATGGACACCTGGGTCAAGGTCATGATCGTGGGGCTCGTCGCAGGGTGGCTGCTACAGCAGCTCCTCGAGCCGGGCCGCGCGGGTCACGCCATCGGCATCTACGAGCGCACCGGCATCGCCATCTCGGCGTTCGCCTTCCTTGCCCGCGAGACCGGCACGGTCATCACTGCGATTCGGTCTAGGCGAGGTTCCCGGTGACTACCACCCATCGACTCGCAGGGCCCAATAATCCAGGACGCACCCTCACCGATTTCGCCATGCTGCCAATGCTGGCCTTTGCTCTCACCAGCACGTGGGGAGGCCTGCGGGCCGGCCCCCTGATGCTCTGCGACGTGTTCCTGACGCTAGCCGCTCTCATGCTTGGTATCGAAACCATCAGCACGCGGACGCCTCTTAGCGTTCCTCGATGGGTATGGGTCGGTACCGTCGCGGTCATCACCAGCATGTCCACTCATGTCTGGCTTCCCACAGACCCCAGCTACATCTTCTCGCGCGGTGGCCCTCCACAGGCGAACGCCACGCAAGTCATCACCGGCCTCCAGTGGCTGGCTGCCTTCTTCATGCTCCCCATGCTGGTGATATTCCTCGGGCGCCGACGTGAGCGATACCTCGGGTACCTCATGTGGGCCTGGGCGCTGGGGGCTGCAATCTCCGCGCTTATCGCAGGTTCGGACATGCTCGGGGTAACTCAGATTGGCGTGAACTTCGTCGAGTTCGTAAACACGTCAGGCCGCCAGAATGGCCTACAGTCACACGCTAACAACATGGGCGTCGGATGTGCCTTAGCTACGCCGGTTGCCCTCTACCTGCTGGGCAGATCGCGCTTTGCAGGTTCCTTCCTGCTGGCGGCCCTCGGCATCGGTGTTGTGGCCTCGGGCTCAAGGGGCTCGCAGGTTGGTTACGTCGTCGCGATCCTGCTGTCCGTGCTGCTGGCCGCCCGCGATCGCCGAACCCTCCTGCGCCTCTCGTCGCTACTCGTCCTGATCGTCATCGTCATGGATCTGCCGCCGATCAAGGCTCTCTGGCTTCCCCTGATGCGTTTCGGCGCAGCCGGAGAGGCGAGCGACGTCGGGAGACTCGAATACCGGGACCAGGCCATTCTCGATATTCAAACGAGGCCGATTGACGGAATAGGAATCGACTACATCACCTCATCGCACAGCATCTATCTACAGATGCTTTCCTCGGGCGGAATCATCCTGGGGCTTGGGTGCGCCGCCTACTTCGGCGGCATGTTGCGCGTCGCTTGGCGCCTTCGCGGACCCGAGAGGCCTCACATATCCGTCCTCTTGAGCAGCACAATCATCTGGCTCGGAGTCGGCATCATTGAAAACCAGCTCACGGACAGGTATCTCTATGTGCCCGTCGCCCTGATCGCCGCTTATCAGCTCGTGGCCACTGGGGGTGGTTCAGGTGATGTAGTAGACGAGCACCCTGGCGAGGTTGGCGGTGGGTTCGTTGGCGGTGATCCCGGTCGCCGTGAGGGTCAGGGTGCGCTTCGCGCTGGTGTCGAGCTTCCGCCAGGCGGCAATCTCGGAGTGGAAACCCGCGTTCCACGGTGATCCTGGCGAGTAGGTGGCGACGCTCGTCGATGCGCCGTCTGTAATCACGTAAGACCACGACGTGCCTGCGTAGCCGCCTCCGCTGGATGGCCGGTCGAACACGACCTTGCTGATGACGGCGCCCAGCGGAAGCTGAACCGTCCAGGATCCGCCGGCGGTAGGCGGGCCGTAGGAGTCGGAAAGCTGCAGGATCCGTTCGCGTCCGCTGGTCGCGTTGCTCGCCGCGTCCCAGTTGAGTGTGCAGTCGACGGCGTACTGGTTGCCGTTCGGCTGCATGGTCCGGCATCCGTCGAAGGTGATCTGCGGGTAGGCGCCACGGGAGGTGATGGTGCCGGCCTCGTCGTAGACGATCATGTCGGCGCCGTGGGCGTGCTGGTACATGTCGCAGTTTCTGTAGGTGGCGACCCGTGGATAGGCGCCACCGGAGTTACTGACCGCGTACTTGTGCTGCCCCATGAGGCTGCAGGACTGCCACGCGATGTTCGGCCCTGGGCCGGCGGAGTGACGGAACTCGGCCGTCACTGTCGAAGCAGGCACGTAGGGTGCGAGGGCCGCCATGTCGACGCTGGTGAAGAGGATCGATCCGCCGTTCCATTCGCTGTACACGGCCTGCGAGAGAGCATGTTTGATCTCGAGTCGGGCGCCGGCGACCAGAGCACGACAGACGCCGGAGCCGTGGACGTTGCCGCGCAGGGACAGCAGGCGCTGCACGGTACTTCCGTCGCCGCCAAAGGTGTAGGAGCCACCCCAGATGTTGACGTTCCCGCCCATTTGCAGGTCGACGAAGTCACCGGCAGTCAGGAACACAGAGCACGTGAAGAAGTCATAGTTCAGGAACTGATCATTCCCGCCCTCGGCCTCGGACGGAATGGACAGGAAGGACGTCCACGATCCAGAGACCATGCACTTCGACCACGTGAACTCGCTGTTCGTGTTGGTGCCCGTGAGCCTGAAACCCCAACGCCAGGAACCTTCCCACCGGCAATCGCGGAACGAGTAGTTGCTGATGCCGTTCGAGATTGACTGCATGAACGAAGCGTTAGCGACTGAGCATGAGAAGGTGATGCCCTCGATCTGGAGGATGGATGCCTTGTCGTTGTTCACGGCGAGGTACGCGGAACCGGTAGGACCTGGGTCGGTGGGGGCGAAGCGAATCCTGGTGACGTCCTGACCCGCACCACGAATCGCCAGGCCGGTGAACCGGGCCCCGCTGGCGGCGTTCAGAAGCGCGCCTGGCTGCGTGATCAAGTACTCGCCCGGCGGGATCTCCAGGCAGAACTTGCTGACCTGGCTGCCACTGGTCGGGAACGCCGACACGTTGACGGTCCCCAGCAGGGCACCCATGGCCCGAGCGAACGCCGCACTGTCGTCCGTCGAGCCGTCACCTGCGGCGCCGTGGTGTTTCACGTTCACCGTGAAGCTGCCGCGCTGGATGCGCGCGTACTTGACCTGCTCGGCGCTGCCCCAGAACCCTGCTGCCGCTCCGCCTGCGGCCGTGCGGCGGATGAGGTCCCCGTCAGGGCCGCGCAGCACCTGTCCCTGCTCGAGGCTGACGCCGGGCGCCCATGCCGCGATGCCGGTCGTGACCAGCGGCATCGACGGCGGCTCAAGGACTCCCATGGGTCAGGAGCCGTCCGGGGCGACGGCGGGCAGGTACATGCGCACACCGTCGGTGACGCCCTCGACCAGCCACGACGGGGCATCCGGCGGGAGCAGGCCACGCACGTACCCGGCCGGGTCGTCCACGGCGGGAGCGAGCGGCAGTGCGGTGAGGTGCGCCGTCCAGCCGAGCACCGCCATCCGCCGGGCATCATCTTCCTGCGGCGTCGTCTTAGCCATGGTGGTTCTCCTCAGGAGTCGATGACCTGGAGCAGCTGGTCGGCGTACGCCTGCGCTCCGATATCAGAGATGTGGACGGAGTCAGTCCCGGAGCCACCCGGGGTAGAGCCGAGGACGGTCGACCACACGCCAGCGGCTTGGGCGACCGACCATGAGTTCTGCCAGAGCGGGGCCGCCGTCACTATCGCAGCGCCGTACTGGTGGGCCAAGCCGAACATGCGCTGCGTGTACTGAGGTGCCAGACGAGGGAGTTGGCTGTCGAAGTTTCCTGCGAATGGCTGGAAAAGGATGATGTCGGTCTTGCCGTTGCGGTCGATGTTCCAGCTTGGGTTGTTCGCTGGCTGACTGATCCGCACGTACCGCAGGGCTGTTTCGACGTTCTGTACGTAGGCGTCGGGCGTCGTTGCTCCGCCGTTGGCGTCGTTGGCGCACATCGCGTAGATGAACAGGTCGCTGGAGTTGTACTTGCCGCCCGAGAGCGGGACCGGGCGACCGAGATCGTTGACATTGCCGAAGTTTCCGCCACCCACGTTGGTGCTCAGCGCACCGTACGCGGAGTAGTTCTCGACGATGACACCAGTGCTGTTCTCGCCCCAGGCCCCGTTGAGGTAGGCGTTTGTGGTGCCCGTCTTGGTAACGACGATGGTGTGCCACGTGTTCGTCAGGCCAGTGGCGAGGGTGACCTTGTTGAAACCGTCGTAGGCAGCAAGGGAGGTGATGGGGATGGCAGCGCCACCGTCGACTGTCGCCGAGAAGACGCCCGCCGCACCGGAGGTCACGACGGCCACCCACACGCCGACGGTTGTTCCCCGTACCCGCTTGGTCCAGGTCGACCCGTCGGCCGAGCTCTGAATCATGCGCTGGCCGGGTCCGGACGCGGGGCCAGCCGACCAGGTCCCTGTGATCGTGGCGAGCTTGTCGGCATCGGCCAGCCATGCGGCGTTGCTGAAGCTCAACTGGCCTTGCGTGTAGCCGGCACTGAAGAACCCGCCGCCGCCGTCGCCATACTTGGCTTGCAGCGCGGTCTGAATCCGGCCGGGGTACGTCTTGTCTTCCAAATTGCTGGGGAAGACGTGTCCGATCGAGTCGCCGTAGACAGCGACCTTGGCGAGCTTGGTGCCCGCGGCCCCGGCTGCCCGTGCGGTGCGCCAGTGCTGGCCCCAGCCGACCGGCACGAATACGCCGAGCTTGGACAGCGGGTACTGGTTCGCTGCCGCAGTCGGGCTCAGCGCGGGAGGATCGAGGAGTCCCATCAGATCACCGTCACCGGGGCATCAGGAAGCGGGTCAGGGAATCAGCCATCATCCCGTGCCCCTTCGCGGTCGGGTGGACGTTGTCGGCGCTGATCAGGCCGTACGTGTTCGGGGTCGCCGGGCCCATCCGGACGCCCCAGTCGAACCACGAGATCAGCGGGTCCGACGCCTCGAGTTCCCCCAGCGCGGCAAGGTAATTCGCCCACGGGGACAGAGGCGCGGTGTCCGTGCGCTCGAACATCGACGTGAGCACGATGCTCGGGCTGATCGTGCAGTTGGTGCGGATCGTCGAGATCAGCGTCGAGAGGTTGGTCTTGTAGACGCTCGGCTGGTTGGCGATCACGTCGTTGGTCAGCAGCGCGATGGTCACCAGGGACGGCTGAAGCCGAGCCACTCGCTGCCCGAAGTAGCCGATGGCTGCGCTGTAAGTAGTTGTGTTCCAGCCCCAGTGGGCCGCTTCGGTGAGAACCAGGCCCGCGGACTCGTCTCCGTTGTAGCCCGTGGATCCACCGAAGTAGACGGTGCCGCCCGCGGAGTGCGAGATCGTCACCGTGTGGGTCCCGGCCGCACCGAGGCTGACCCGTGATGGAGTTCGCTCCTGCACGGGCGTTATGGCTGTCACGATCGTGGTGGCGGCGCCCCCATCGACCGAGACTGCGACGGTCCCGGAGGATGGGTTGCCGGTGAACCACAGGTCGAGGGACGTGCCGACGACCGTGCGGCTCAGCGTGACGCCGGTCCCGAAGGAAACGGACCGGCCGCCCCAGCCGATGGAGTCATCGTTCGTGACCGTACCGGCCGTGACCGACCACGTCTCCACGGCGTTGTTCCCCGCGGCAGCATTGCCCTTTCGGGCCGGGACGAAACCCTCGCCGCCGACTACGCCGGTCGCGGGGAACGCTGTCCGCAGGCTGTTCCAGGTGCGGGTCAGGTACCGGGCCGACGATGCCCCGGCCGATGCCCCCTCGGAGATCGAGTCACCGATGGCGAGCCAGTCGACCCTGCCGGAGTTCCGGCCCCCCAGGGCCGCATGGAACGGGCGCAAGGCCCCAGCGCGCTGGGTCTCCAGGCTCGATACTCCGGCCTTCGTCGTCGGGGTGTAGCTGGCCAGGTCTGTCCGGGTCACGCCCGGCGCGTCAAGGATTCCCATGGTCAGCTCACCGTCATCGCGGGCCGGTTGGTGACGGCCCCGTTGGCGTTGCGGGCGACCGCGGGCTGGGTCACGGTCTTGGTAACGGCCCCGGCGTACGTCACCGTGTAGGCGTCCACAGCGCCCACGAACGCGCTCGACACCGTGGTCGCCGCGTACGTGCCGGTCGTGCCGTCGGGCCACACGATGCCGGCGCCGGTCGCAGCGTTGTTGCTGTCACGGGTGATCGCGCCGACGATCAGCCCGTCGATGTTCGAGCCGTGCTGCTTCAGCCAGGCATCCGACCCGGCGGCGAGGTTGATGCTGTTCCAGGCCGATGCGGCGAACGAGCCGGGCGACGTGTGGTTGGCCTTCGCCGAGCCGTAGCTTCCGTCCGGGAGCTGCACGATCTGGTTCGCCGTGTAGGCCGTTGCGGGCTGCCACCTCTGGGCATACGTGCCACTAACGGTGGTATCGGCGACGATGTCGGCGCCGGTCACGGTCCCTGAGCTCTTACCGAGGACGCTGGTGAACTGGGTGCCGCCTCCCCCACCGCCTCCGGTCGAGTCGGCGCGCAACAGGTTGCGGACGCCTCCCTGGCCGGTGTTGACCCACACAGCGACCGGGCCACCATCGGGGCCGGCGAACGCGGGGATGAGGCCGTCACGGTCGCTGACGAGGATCCCGCTGGGGATCGCGGCGCCGAGGTTCCCTGCGTCGTCGACCGCGACGAGGTCGGTGATCTGGGTGCCGCCTGTCCGGGCGGTGAACACCTTGACGGGGACACCGGCGACGGGGCGGCCGAGGAAGTCACGGACGTAAGAGTCGTCCGTCGGGGAGAACACATTTCGTGCCAAGGGTGACTCCGGGTACCAGTCGACCCCAACCCCGCCTACAGCTTAGAGGATGACGCCGGGTCACAGCGGCGCAGACCCGATGTCGGCGGCCGGCCAACCGAACGCCGGATCCGGGGCCGCGGTCGGTGGGAGGGCGGCTTCCCGTATGGCTTGCGACTGCGTGGCGTCCGGCTGTGGGACCCAGATCGCGCCGCGCACGCGGTGGGCGTAGGCGAGGACGTCGACCTGGTCGTCGTGTGAGGCGGTCGGGAAGCCGAGAACTTCCTGTTGGAAGTCGGCGAACCAGTGTGCGGCGGGCGGGAACAGGATCTGTCCCTGGCCCATGCGGCGGCTCGCGGGGACGGCACGCGTGAACTTGTCGGTGTCCGCTTCGAGCTTCTCGATGAGGGCGCCTTCGCGGGCGGCCGTGTACACGAGGTCGTACCCGTGCTGGGTCGCTTCGACGTAGATCGGGCACTGCCAGTACGAGTAGAGCGGCGCGACGACCTTGTCCCAGTGGTCGGTCGGGTCGACCTGCTCGCGGCGTAGGTCGAGCATGAGGAGCTCGCCGGACATCGCGATCGCCCACACGGCAGCGACGGTCCAGTCAGCGGACGTGCGCAAGCTCGCGGCGAGGTCAACGGTCATGAACCGCATGCAGTTGCCGAGGTCGACTTCCGGCGCGGACCGGCCGGGCATCTCGATGTGCCACGGGTCGCCGGTCGCCTTCCAGAACCGGAACGTGTTCTTCTTGAACAGGCCACCGGACGCCGGGTACGGCGACCCTTGGTAGAGCGCCCAGAAGTCTGCCTCGCCGACGTCGGCTCGTTTGCGGCGCCACTGCTCCGGGGTCCGGCCACGGGCAGAGATCAGCCATTCGCCTTCCTGCCGACCGAGAGGGTCGCTGACGGGGACCGGTGTCTCGCCGGGCCCGACGGGCCGGGACTCGACGATCGCGGGCACGTTGACGTACCGCCACCGGTCGCCGTTCTCGGTGAGTTGCTGGCCGATCGGGTCGTCCTCGGTCCAGCGGGTGTGGTCCATGACGACGAGGGACTCGGCGGACAGTCGCGACGTGATCGCGGTCTGCCACTGGTCTTTCCAGAGCTCTTTGAACGCTTTCGATCGGGCCGTCTGTCGGTCCTTCACGACGTCGTCGAGGATGATCACGTCGGCGGGCTTGCCGGTGATACCCCCCTTGAGAGAGACGCACACGAGGCCGCCCTTGTACCCGTCGATCTCAAGGTTGTTGACGGCCTCGGACCCGTGACGCAGGGACAGGTTGACGTTCATGCCGTTCAGCGGGTGCGCCCCGGAGTGTGCGGACAGCGCCTGCTTCATGGACCGGCCCCACCGCACGGACGACTGATCGTCGTAGGAGATGACCATGAGCCGCAGGTCCGGGTCCCGCATCAGCAACCACAGCGGGTAAGCCCTTGCTACAAGCGAGCTTTTGCCTTCCTGGGGCCCCATGGAGATCGCCAAGTAGGCGGGGTTGATCGTGGTCTCACGCTCGACTGTTGCAGCGACCAGCTCATCAGACAACAGCCGCAGGCCGGGCGTCTCGACGTACGTCTTGTCGAGGTTCATCAGGAGGTCGAGCGGGCCCGGATACGGCCGCTGCCGCCAGTCCTTCCCGCGCATGCCCCGTTCGAAGCCGGCCATGAACGCGTCGGCGTTGTAGGGCATGCGAGCTCCGGGGACGACGAATCGGCCCCAACCCCGGAATCATCCTACGTGCGCTCGAACCACCCTTGCCCGGGCCGGAACACGTGCACGGGTGTGCCGTCGCCCCGGTCCTGGTTGACGGTTCCGCAGTGGACGCACCGTAGATACTTGCTTTCCGGGCCCAGCGACAGCCACTCGTGTTCGCACGGCTCCGGTTCGGGTTCGGGCTGCTTCTCGAACCCGTCTGCATCCCATTCGGCTCCGCACGCCCTCTTGCTGGTGCAGGTGATCTCGACGGCGTAGCTGGTGGTGTCGACGATCTCGGCTTCGACGGCGGCACCACAGCGGGGGCAGCGGAGATCCATGTCAGTTCTCCCGGTCCTGCATCGCTTCTTCCACGCGTTGTTCAAGAGCCTTCCCTGCGGCGATGAGCTTCTCGCCTAGGCGAGTCGCATGGCTCGCCGAGGCCAGAAAACTGAGGTCGCCATCTCCCCAACCGAACTTCAGCGTGACATGCACCTTGGATGCGCCGTCCGGGATTTCCACGGTCCACCACGAGGCCGCCTTCATCGGGTCGCTCAAGACACCAGTGTCGGGCTCGTCCTCGAGCTTCCGGGCATCGTCGCGACCGGGGGCAGGCCAGAGGCCAGCGGGGTCAGTCATCCTCGGTCTCCCACTTGAGCGCCCCCTCGTGCGGTCCCTCGTGACCTCCAGCGAGGGCGCAGTAGACGTACCTGTCGACGGCCCCGGACTCGGTGTCGTTGGTCCAGAAACGGTTGGGACAGTCGATCACGTGAAGTCCTCAGGGTTGGCGAGGCCGCGCCGGATCATGTCGCGTGCGTGGCGGTTCGGGATGACGAGCGGGTACTCGCTGCGCTGAGCGAGGAGGCGAACGCCGGAGACGGTGGGGGTCGAGGCCATAGCGGCGTGGACCTGGGCGCGGCAGTCCGGGAAGTCGGGTACATCTTTCAGGTGAGAGCTGCTGTAGCCCGTTTGATAGGACCGACTTTCTCGAACAGTCACGGCGCCCACCGCCAGTTCAGAGCAGGCACGTACGTCACGGGCTCCGCCTCAGGTAGCACCAGAACCTGACCCTGCGGACACAGATCCGACGACCGGACGTCGCACAACGCAGCCCACGGCAAGGCAGCGACCGCCTCACGAACGGCAGCCTCACGGTGCGGCTCACACACGAGCACCTGCCGGGCCCGACGCAGCTTCTCCGCCCACGCCGTGAGGTCAGCGATCGGGTCACCCTGAACCTGGCCGTCCGCAGCCGGGACAGCAGTAACCCCGTCCACAGTCATCGACCGCACGAGTTCGTCGAACGTCACGCCGCCCCTTCCAGGATGTGCAGGTTCGCGGCGACAGCCTGCATGAGCCGGCGCATCTCGCTCTCCCCCAGGTTGAGCCCAGCGTCCTCGTGGGACCGCATCATGAGCTGGCCCATGCGTTCCCCGAATTGTTCGGCGATCCGAATCTGATGCTCGGCAACACCGGCAGCGTGCGCGGCAGCAGCAGCCTTGATCAGGTGGGCGCGTTCCTTCGACCAGAGTTCCCACCACAGGTTCACCGCCGCGGCCTCGGCGGTCGTCGTCGTATCGACCGGCCCCTCGGCGGTACGGCCCGTCTGCCTGGTCTCCGACTTCGTGCCCCAGATCAGCGACGCAGGATCCTCGCCGACGACCTGGTGAATCTGCTCACCCAGCCAAGCAACGACACCAGCGGAACGCCGGACCTCTTGCAGGAGCGCCTCAGCCGGCGAGATGTCGAGCTCCAGGCCGAACTCGAGGACGGCGCGGCGGGCCTTCTCCTTGCGGGCGGCGACCTTGTGGTTCGGCATTGACCCGCCGTGCAACTTACAAGATCCAATACCGACGTGATCGGTGCCCCAGCCAGCGGGCCGCCGACAGGTCTCACCAGAACCGTCACGTTTCCTGCCGCCGCAGTAGTTGGGTTCTGTCACGGCGTGCCATTTCCGGGGCTGGTGTCATGGCATGAGGGAGTGAAGGCCATCCGTGCAGCGTACGCCGTTGATAGCCGCATCCTCTGCTTCGAGAGGCGTTGCCTATGGAGTGCATGCCGCGGGTTTGGGCGGGGCCGGGAGCGTGACGGGGTCGAGCCGTGGTGGGTCTTCCCATTCCATGCGGCGTGTGGCGACGATCGTGCCCCCGGGTTGGACGATGTCCGCGCGGCGGATCCAGTCGGTGTGGGTGCCGTTGTGGGTGGCCCAGTGGGTGAGTACTGCTCGTCCTCGAGTGGGGTGGTCGGAGTGTGCGAGGGCCCATGCGTGTGCGGGCTGGCATGTGCGCAGGCTCTGCCAGTGGAGGATCGCGATGACCGGGAAGGGATCGTCGAGCGCGATGATCTCGGGGCCGGGGACAGCGCGGAGAATCCGGGGAACGGCGGGCATGGTGCTCCTGGTGCGAGTGCCTGGCCGGCGCCGGACGGCCAGGTGTGGTGCGACCCGCTGGCCACGGTAGCGAGCTGGTTCGGCGTGGCGGTTCCGCCGACTGGGTGAAGCGTCGGGCGGTGTTCCGGGGGCTGGTGAACGGTGAACGTATAGCCTCCCGCGAACACCGGCCCACGCGGCGGTACGTCGACTTGATGAACGAGCGGTTCGTCGCGCTCTTGGCCTACGCGGCCGAGGGCGAGCAGCTGGAGATCCTGTTCGACGGCACGACGTGGGTGGCTCAGCTGCCGGTGCTGCCCCGGGGCGCGGATCACCGTTGGGCAGCCGGCGAGGGCGTCACGCTGGAGCTGGCCCTGGCCGCACTGGAGCGTGTGCTCGGCGTGCCGAAGTGGACCGGCTGACGGCCACATCCTTCGGCCCCGGCGGTCACGTGGGGTGAGATGGTCGTGAGGCCGGGGCCGAGGTGGTGCTGTCCGAACAGTTCGGAGGGGGCAACCTCGAACGCTCAGGAGCCGTCACGGTAGCGCCAGGTCAGCGCGCTCGTCCCCGGAATCGCTGCACCAGCTGGTCGATGCCCCACAGGGCTGGTGCGGCGGCCATGAGGGCGAGGCCGATCAACCCGGCGTGCGGTGGAGGGGTTGGGAGCCAGTGAAGGCCTTCCTCGATCACCAAGTCATGGTGCCGGGCGGCGCTCCGGGACGGGCTGGATTGTGCGGCGGGTGCAGCGCCCAGGCTCAGGTGGGGAATTCTGTGCTGTCGTCGGGGTTGGCTGCCTGGTAGATGGCGACGTCTGCGGGGTCGTACTTGGCGCCGGGGCAGGCTTCCTTGTCGACGATGGGGTGTGCGGGGCGGTGTTTCCCGCCGCGGTGTCCGCAGTTCTTGCACATGGGGCCGAGGGCTTCGGTGGCTTCGGTGTCGCTCATGCGGCCATCATTCCGTGGCGTCGTCGAGGTTCAGGGGTGGGGCCTGGTCGACCATGCGGGCGACCTCGATGTCCTCGATGGCGATGGGGCGGCCTTCATCGGTCGCTTCGACCGCGGCCTGCAGGAGGGCCTGAGGGGTGAGGTGGGTGGCGGCGATCGCGGTCTCGACGCTGTCGTAGACGCCGGGTAGGTCTCGGCCGGCGCGGGTGGCGGTCCAGCCGTCCGGGCCGGGTGTCGCGGTGAGGTCGCCGATGCGGGTCTCGTCTGTCACTTGGGCATCCATTCGGCGATGCACCCGGCGGCTTGCTCTGGGTCGGCGCGGTCGACTGGTTCTTCCTGGACGATCTGTCCGTCGCGGCTCTTGGCCCAAGTGCCGGGGTGACGGACGAGCCACATCTTGTCGGGGTCGATTCCCCACCCGGCCCACATCTCTTCGCCTTCGTCGAGGTCGGGCCACGGGAGTTGTACGGCGTCTTCACCGACCGTCTCAGGCTCAATGCCGTGGGCGCGGAGAGCAGGCAGGAACTCCGCCCACCAGCCGCCGGGCATCTCGCCGCAGTCCTCGAATGTCTCCCAGCGGGTCACGGCGCGATCCCTTCGTCCCACGAGTACGTCTCGGGTCCGTCCTCGCCAGCCTGGTAGTCCTCGACCCAGCCCTCGTAGTCGTCGCCGGTGAGCATCCGGACGAGCTGGTCGTTGATCCATTTCTGGTGGTGGTCGCCATCGGTCTGGCCGAATTCGTAGAGGAGTTCGAGGGCGAGTTCAACGCGGTCTGTATCGGTGTCCGGGCGACGCTCGGCGGCAATGAACAGGTCGGCGGGGACGTAGCTGCTAGCCGCTGCCTGCTCGGCGGTGGGCTGCGGGATGGCTCGGTTCTCGACGCGGGACAGCGGGGCGTCCGCGGGGAGCCCGGCGGCAGCGAGGGCCTCGGCCTCGGTCGGGTGTTCGCTGGTGAGCGTGTAGCCGCGGCCGGTGGGCTGCGTCCAGAGTTCGTAGACGGTGCGCATGGCGTGATCCTTTCAGCGGGACGCTTGAGCGTCTGGGAGTTGAGTGAGTAGTTCGGTTCCGGGGTGCCCGATGAGCACCCACGCGAGCAGCGTGACGGCGATGAGAATGGGCACACGGACCTTGGTCTCCACGTCGGACCCGGTGCGGATGCGCCACCCGTACGGGAGCAGGTGCCGGTCCTGGCCACGCCACGGGACGCCGGACAGGGTGCATGCGTCTCCGGCGATCCCGGCGGGAACTCCGATGAGGACTCCCCCGACGATCGCTGCGATGACCGTGACCGGGAGCCCGCCGGGGTAGGTGCCGACGACGGCGAGGGCGGTGAGCCAGGACAGCGCGGCGTTGGTGCCGGCGTCGATGCGGGGCCAACGGAACGATGAGTACCGGACTCGGAGCAGGCGGCACAGCCACCTGGGCGGGCGAACGTCTTGCATGCACGCGCACCATGCGTCGACACCGATCAATGCCAGCCCGGTGACGAGGGCTATCGCTACGGCGCCGAGGCCGTCGGACAGGACGTCGAGCCAGTGCCACGCCCCGGCTGCCCCGGCGAGGAGGGGCGCGACGAGACAGAGCAGGAAGGCCCCGGCGAACCCGATCGGTGCACCCCGGGACACGTCGTGCGTCCATTCCCGGTGCCCGCCCGCGGCCCGGCCAATCCACGCGCACGGGACCTGGGTGACCGGACCCCACATGCGGGCCGGGCTGGACGAGTGGTGGTCGGTGTCCGGGAGGAGCGCGCCCGCCGTCGCCCCGGCCACGAGGGCGAGGACGACGGACGGGCGAGGATCCAGGGGCGCCAGGGTGAGGGCCGCCAGTTGGCCGGCGAGGGTGCCGCTCGGCGCGTGTGACTTGGTGAGCATCGGGTCACGCCGACTTCGCTGGTGCGCGCTCGACCCAGCGACTGATCGTGCGGGGCGTCTTGCCGACCTTCCGGGCGGCCTCGGCCTGGGTGATGTCGCCGGTGATCCACGCGTCGACGATGCGGCGTTCCTTGAGGCTGAGCCGGGCAGCAATCTTGGGGATGACCTGCAGTTTGTCCGGGCCGATGTCCGGCCCCGTGTCTGCCTCGGTGGCAGCGTCTGTGTCTTCTTCGGCGTCCGGTTGCGTGTCGGGTGCGGTGTCGGGTGCGGTGTCTGGCCGGGTGGCCTCGGTCGTGTCTGCTGCGGTGTCCGGGAGGGTGTCCGGCTGGGCGTCCGGATGGTTCTCTGCCGGCGCGTCCGGTCGCGTGTCCTCGCGGATGTCGCGGTCCATGTCGCCTCGCTTGGCGGCTCGGATGACGCCGCGGATGTCCGCCGCGAGCTGGGCGAGGGACCGCCCGGCGCGGGTCAGCAGCGGGAGCCGCTGGGTGGTGGCGTACGCGGGCGGCACGAGGTAGCCCAGGGCGTGAAGCATCAGCATGAGGAGGTGTGCGGTGATGGCCATGAGGGCGGCAGGCCAGCCGTGGATGAGGACACGGGCCCAGAGTTCGGCGCCAGCCATGTCGGCGTCGGTTCCGGTGATCCAGCCGTCGGTGACCTGGACGGCGATGGTGACGGCGGAGCAGATGACGAGGACGAGGGTCGCGTAGGCGGCAGATGGCCGGCCGGTCAGGGCGAGGCGGGCGAGGTAGGCGACCAGGACGGTCAGGTCGAGGGTGAGGGGAACGAGGTGCGCGGGCCGGACCTGCCGGGCGCCGGTGTCGATCCAGACGGTGTCGAATCCGGCGGTGTACGTGAAGCGGTAGGCGGCGGCGAAGCACACGGCCATGCAGATGAGGATGACGACGATGGATGAGATCGCGGCGACCCAGATGACGCGGCGCCAGGTCTTGTCGGAGGACGGTGTGGGGGCCCGGAGGGGTGTGGTTTCGCCGGGCGGGAGCATCCATCCGCCGTTGATTGGTGTCGTCGTCATGGGGTGTGGTCTCTGTCGTCTCAGGCCTCGTCTCATGAGGCGTCTCATTGCTGTCTCAGGTATGTCTCATGGGCGTCTCGTCTCAGCGTCTCAGCAGGTCAGAGGGGGGTGGCTGTGCGGTGACAGTGGATGCCACCCCCCGGTGGCGCTGACTGTGACAGTGTGAGACGCCTGGCGGTGTCAGCGACTGTCAGGCAGGGTCCGGCTTGATCGCGTAGACGCCGTCACGGACGCGCATCACGTCGTCCATGGCATCGAAGTCGCGGTACACGGTCGCCTTCGATGTGGTGATGCCGACCTTCCCGAGGTCGGCGACGATCGCCTTCCAGTGCATGCCCTCGGCGCCGGCCCGCTTGAGGATGCGGCGGATGTGTTCGCTGCGGTCGCTGCTGGGCGGAGCTGGCTGCTCGAGTTCGGGCTCGTTCGCGGTCCAGGACTTGGCGATGATCTCTTCGAACGTGGGGTCCACGCCGGCGGCGGGCCTGTTCTCGATCTGCGGCTCGTTGGCGGCGCGGTCGCGTTCGGCCTGGACTTCGCGGGCCCGTTCCTTCGCCTTCTCGAGGGCGTCGTTCATGTCCTGCTGGGCACGGGCCATGCCACCCGGGCCCTTGTACTTGTCGTCGAGCTCGGGCAGCTTGGTCGGCTGGCTCGGGGCGGGGTCGTTCGGGGTGCGGGGTGTGGGTGGCATCGGTGCTTCTTCTCCTTGGGTTTGGAGCCAGGCGCCGAAGCGGGCCCAGCGGTTGGTGTAGTCGTCCCCGGCCGCTTGGGCGGAGGGAGCGTCGAGGGTGGGTCGGCGGGCGATGGTGGCTTTGGAGATGGCCTCGATCTGGTCCGGCTCCAGCCGGTAGGCGACGAGGGATCGCATGGGGGCGCCGGGCTGCCGGATGAGACCGGACCCGGGGGTGGCTGCTTCGTCGATGAGCTTCTGGCAGTCCCAGCCGAGGACGTACGCGGCTTCGGCTGCGTCGGAGGGACGCATGGCGATCTTCGTTCCGGCCTGGGCCTGGATCGCTGCGGGCACGAGGTCGCTGGTGCCGCGGACGCTGGACAGGACGATCGCGAGGCGCGCGGCGCGGCTGATCGTGATGAGCGATTCGAGGCCGGTCGCGAGGCGGTTGTCGCCGCGGTTCGCTGCGGTCGCTTCGGCGCCTTCGTCGAGGGTGATGACGATGCCGGGGATCTCCGGGCTGATGGTGAGCTTGTCGACGTTGAGCTTGCGCATGAGCCGCTTGTAGGCCTGCTTGCGGGCTTTCGCGATGCGGATGGCCGCGTGGATCATGCGGACGGCTTCGTCGACGGTGGGCGCGACCCAGTCGATGGGGGGTGTGTCCATTTCGCCGTCGAGCCACGGCAGGAGCCACGGCGAACTCATGCCGGAACCGTTGAGGTCGATGTGCCAGTTCAGCGCGTCCGTGCAGCGGGCGATCATCGCGTTGATGACCTGCAGCAGGTTCGTTTTCCCGGACCCGATCTGGCCGGCGATGAACGCCCTGCTGTTGAGGAGGTCGATGAGGGCGAGGGCGCCGCCCTTGTGCATGCCGACCGCGAGGAGGTCGTTGAGGCTGATGGGTGAGTAGTCGTCGGGGAACGGGATCGCTTCGGCAGTCGTGTCGACCGTCGAGACCTTGAAAATGATGTGACCGCGGTCCTTGCCGGGTTCGATCTCGATGCCGCACCCGTTGGGTAGGGGCACGTCGGTCGCGAGGCCGGGCAGGTACTGGTCGAGCTGCTGGCGGGTCACGCCACCGGACGGCAGGCGCGCCTCGAGGTCGTATCCGACACCGGACGGCCAGTGCTGAACGCCGACGATCTTGAGTCCCTGGACCTTGCAGACGCGGGCGATGCGGGCATCCCACTCGGCGCCGAAATCAGCGAGGGCCTTGTTCGCAGCGATCTTGGCCTCGGTGATGACGGCCTCGTCCTGGGCCTGCTTCTCGCGGGCCTTCACCCGGGTCTCGTGGTCGGCGAACTCGGGCGCTGCGAGGGCCGCGCCGATGGTCCCGGCGATGAGCGTGCCGACGGCGGTCGGCCAGGGTGCGCCGGCCAGGGCCCAGGTGAGCCAGCCACCGGCGGCGGTCCAGCAGGTGGCGCGTGCGGCGAGACCGGCGGGGCTGATGTCGCGCATCGCGGCACGGACGGTCACGCCGACCGCGGCGGCCAGACCGACGCCAATCCCGCACGCGGGAGCCACTTCGGTGATTCGCCCGATGAGAGCAGCTGCGGCCAGCGCACCGCCTGCGTTGACCGGGGCGGCGATCGGGCCGTGCCGCCACGTGGTCCAGTCGACCTCGACCCGCTTGGGCGCCGGCGCTTCTTCCTTCTTGCCCTTGGCCGGGCGCGGCACGGTGGCCGCGCCCGGGGTGCGGGTCTCGGTCGCGGTACTCATGCCTGGTTGTTCACCGTGTCCCACATGGCCTCGTTCGGCCGCGGGTTCCGCAGGCGCTCGAGCTCGGCGGCGTGGACGATCTCGAACACGTTCCTGATCTCACCGGCGGTCGACGCGGTGGACATCTGGCACGAGATGACGGGCTCGATGGCGTTGCGGACGGCCGGGTCGATGGGGAGCTGGTCGGTGCCCTGCTGGAGGACCTGGATGACGGAGGCGACAGAGGCCAGGACTTCCTCGAGGCCGGCCATGTCTTCGCCCCACTGGACCATGCCTTCGGGGGTGTAGCTGGAGGCGAGGGAGACCATTTCGTCGGCCTTCGCCTTGAGCTGGAGTGCGAATGCGCTCATCGCGGCGGTGCTCCTTTCGGTTTCGTTCAGGGCAGGGCCGGGGCCCTGGTTGACGGTGTCGCGGACGGGCGGGTTGTCGAGCTCTTCCTGCTGGCGGCGCTTTTTGGCTTCTTTCTTGTCGCGGGCGACGCGGGGGTTGTCGGGGATCTCCTTGCCGAAAGCGCGCAGGACGGCCGCGAACGCGAGCCACTTCATCCAGGCACCGCTGGTGCGCATGCCCCGCCAGGCGGCGACGCTCCCAGCGAGGCCGAGTGCGAGGGCGGTCCGGGTGACGCGGCGCCTGAACTTCCCGATCCGGCCGATCTTCTTGCCCGTCTTCTGGCCGTGCTTGGCCTGCTGGCGGGCGATGGCGGCACCTGCTGCGCGAGCGATCTGCATGGGGCTCTTGCCGCGGGCTGATGCTGCGCCGCGGATGGCGGCCCGGCCGGTCTGGTAGCCGCGCTTGGCTGCACCAGCTACCCGCTTCGCTCCCCCGACGGCCTTTCCCAGCCGGGCGGCGTTCTTGGGTCCGGCGACCCGACTAACCGCGCGGCCGAGACGAGAAGACTTCGCTGGAGTGTTCGCGCCCGTCTTGCCTCGGGCTGCGCTGGTGCCGGTCTTGCTGCCGCTGGCGTTCTTCCGCCCGGTGACTGCGTTCCGGAGGCGGCCCAGAGGTCCACGGGCAGTGCGGTGCGCTCCCCCACCGCGAGCCTTCGTGCCGAACCCGCCGGCGCCCTTGGCGTGACCGCCGCCCTTGCTGCCGCCAGCACCCGATCGGCCGGCCGTCGATCCGCCGCCGAAGAGCCCCTTGCCAGCGGCACCTCGACCGGACCCGGAGGCTCCTGCCTTGCGACCGAAGAGCCCACCGCCGGAGGATCCCGGGCGAGACAGGAGACCCGATCCGCCGCTGCGGCTACCGCCACGGCTCGACGATCCGCCCCCACCTGACTTGGGCGAGCCCTTCGCCGTCGGCATCCCGAGACCAGCCGACCGGGAACCGGTCTTGGCACCGACACCATTGCCCGCGATCCCGGCGCCGGGCTTGCCGGGCCCAGTTTTCCCAGCACCGATACCGGCGCCACGGGACAGCGGCGAGGACGGCTTGCTGCCCCGCATCGCGCCCTTGCCTGCCGCTGCTGCTCCGGTGCGACTGGTCCCGGCACTCCCCCGGCTTCCGCCGCCAGCTTTCGGCAGGGAGAAACCAGCGGGGCCCTTGCGGGCGCCACGGGACGGCATCGACAGGCCGGACAGTGCGCCGCGGCCGGTGGTCGCGTGCCAGCCAGCCTTGTTGCCGAGACCGGTGGCGCGGTTGCGGGCGGTCTGGCGGGCGGTCTTGGCGCGAGCTTTCTCGGCCTGCGTCCGTGCCTTCTCGGCCTGCTTGAGTGCGCTGGTGACGGCTTTCGGGTCGGGCTTGCCTTCCTTGGCTGCCTTCTCTTTCTGGTGTGCGCGGTGTGCCGCGTACCCGACGGCTGCCGTTGCTGCGGTGGTGCCGCCGGCGATCGCGAGACCAGCGGGCCCGGCGGCGAGCCAGGACGCGCTACCCGTGATCGCGGTCGCGTCGAGGGCGGTGATCGCGGCGACGGGCCCGGCGATGATGAGGCGCTTGACGTCGGCGACCATTTCCTCGATGTCGTCGAGGACCCCGTCGTCATCTTCGGTCTGCGGGACGGGCTGCATGCCCGCGGGTTCGGGCGTGCCCCAGTCGGGTGCGGTGGTTTCCGCTTCGGCGGTCGTCACTTGACGATCGAGTCGTAGATGCTCGCGATGGCGTCGGCGAGGCTGGAGGAGACGGTGTTGACGGTTTCCATGAGTGCGGCGCCGGCTTCGGTGGAGCCGAGGAAGACGCCGAGGAGGAGGCCCGCGACGACGCGCCGGCCGGTGTAGAGCATCCAGCCAGTGACTGCCAGCAGTACGACCGCACCGGGGGTGATCACGGGATGTCCTTTCGGTCAGAGGGCTTGGAGGGTGAGGGCCGTGCCGCCGCTCGGCGGGTGAGAGACGGCACGGCGTTCAGGGGGCGCTCAGGAGGTGAACTGCAGCGGCCTGGAGGTGCGGCAGGACCCGGTCGTCTTGCCTTTGCCGCCCCACACGCGCAGGCGGACGCGGATGTCGGGGACGTCGTGGCCGGCCTGAACGCTGGTGATGAATCCGGTCTTGCTACCGGATGCTTTGACGTCGTCGTGGGTGGAGGGCTTGCCGCCCTTGGCCCACCACGTCTGGTAGGAGCTGTTGCCGGCCCAGGGGTTCTGGGAGAGGTCGATTCGGTCGAGCTTGGTTTCCGGGGTGGTGGTCCAGGCGGCGTTCCAGTAGCGGACCGTGTAGCCGTTTGTCATGTAGTCGAAGGCAACGCGGACGGTGGTCCCGCCGCTGGTGCAGGACAGGGAGAGGTGCTGGGTGGTTTCGGCGTGGGCGGGCGCTGCGGTCAGGACGGATCCTGCGGTGAGGGCCAGCGCGGCGGCCTTGTTTGCGATTCTCACGGTGTGCCTTTCGGGTGGGTCAGTCGGCGAGGCCGTCGAGGGTGAGGTCGACGAAGATCTGTTCGTACTCGGGCCGGTCGGTGCTGATCGAGAGGAACTGGGCCCACGTGTATCCGGCGGCTTCGACCTGCCGTCGGGCTTCGGCGCGGGTGACGCAGTCCTGGTAGGGCGAGCCCGTGACGCACGGCTTGACCGTGGTGGGAAGGCCCGGGTTCGGGGCTGCGGCCTGGGCGGGCTGAATGATTTGGGCCGCGGCGGCGGGTTCGCTCACTGTTGTGGCCGCGAGGATTCCGGCGGTCACGGCGATCCCTGCGCCGATGGCGGCGATGGTGGCGTTCATCGGGCGAGGGTCCAATCTGCTTGGGTGCCGTAGTCGGGTCCGGGTTCGGCGGGTTCGGGTTCTGGGTCGTCGTCTTCGTCGGGCGGGTCCTGCTCGGGTGGTTCGGGCTTGGCGTAGTCGAGGGGTTTTGTGGGCCGGATCTTGGTGATGGCCCACCAGACGATGAGCGACTGGGCCCAGATGAAGAGGGAGAGAGCCAGGGTGAGCTTCACGCGGGGATTTCCTCGGGCTGCTCGTCGGCCGCCTGGTCCCAGCCGAAGTGCTCTGCCCGGTCGCGGTCCTGCCGGACACCCATGCGGACGATGTAGACGACCAGGGCGAGACCGACAACACCGAGCGGGATGATCGCCCACACGGGCAGGGCGGGCATGTGCCGGCCGAGGAGGATCGCGGCCAGGAGCGCGGCGCCGACGTAGGCCTTGTTCACGGCTGCACCGCCGGGTTACTCGGGTGTGTTGACGACGTGGCCAGCAGGCGGCCCGGGCACGACACTTCGTGACTGGTGGCTTGCTCACGCTCGACTTCTAGGGAACGGAACTGGCGGGGTGTGGCGTCACCGATCCCGCAGCGCCTGCACAGCCACCACGAGACGTCACGCCTTCCCATGTACTGGGCGACGGTTTCGCGGGTGATGAGCATCAGCCGGCTGCCTTCTGCACCTCGTCAGGGTCACCGTGGATTGCGATGAGCGACTGTTCGATGCGGGGCAGGTGCTCGGCGATCAGTCGGCGGTACGTGGTGACGGGGTGCTCGTCGACGTAGTCACGTTCCTGCTTCGAGACGCGGTTGGTCGGTGCGCCGAACCTGCCGGTGTGGGTGACGCTGATTTCGACAGTGACCGTCGTCGGCTCCGGCATGTCGGCGAGACCTTCGCGCATTTCTCGTCCGGCGGTGGCCTGGTTGCGGGCGAACATCAGACGGTCTCCTTCTGGGAGAGGTAGACGGTGGCGGCGATGGCGGCGAAAGCTGCTGCTGCGGTGGCCAGGAGGGCGAAGCTGCCGGTGGCGGCGATGAGCGCGGCGACGAACAGCCAGGCCAGGTGCCAGGACTGATCGATCAGGTGCGCGCCACCCAGCGGCGGGGCGAGGCGGTAGAAGTTCCCCTTCGCGGTCAGCTCGGAGAATGTCGCGAGGGTGTGGCGGCGGTCGGCCCAGTAGTGGGTGACCGCGTCGAGGGCGACGCCGGCGAGGAGCGCCCACGTGGTCGTTGTGCCCCACAGGTCGAGCGCAGTGAACGCTTCCGCGAGGAGCACGAGCTTGGTCACGGTGAGCGTCGCGACGTGCGACAGGCACGCGCCGTGTCCGTGTGCACCGCCCTTTTCGCGGGCCTGCCGGTCGGTCTGGATGAGGTGGTCGCCGACGTGATGCCCGACGAACCAGCTGAGGAGGATGACGGGGAAGACGATCGCGGCGTTCATCGGAACCAGCCTTTCTTCGGTGCGGGCGGGGGCGGTGGTGGTGCCGGGCGGACGTTCTTCCCGGGTGTGATCCAGGGGTTCACGTGGCGGCCTCCGTGAGGGTCTTGCGGGCGGCTTCGGCGTCGATGGCGTCGGCGAGAGCGAGGGCCTGCCGGGCGAAGTCACGCAGGGCGGCTGTCGTGTGCCTGGTGGTGCTGTGCCCGTTGCCGATGTAGGCGCGGACGGCGCCGTTGATGCGGGCGCCCCAGATCGCGATGTTCCCGATCCCGATGGACTCCGTTGCGGTGTCGTCGTCGTACGGGGTGATCTGGGTGGGGGTCCAGGTGGCCATCAGATCCATCCCCTTGCGGCCGTGACCTGTCGGGCGGCGATGTCTTGGCCGAGAACGCTGACGGCGTCGTCCCACGCCTGGCGGCTGCCGGTCGTGTCGCTGACCTCGGCCTCGTGGCGGATTTCAGCGCAGGCGATGGCGAGGGGGTGCAGGTCGTTGAGGTTCACGACTTGCTGACCGCGAGAATGTCTGCGGCGCTGGCGATGACGGTGGTCTCGGTGTACCAGTAGGCGTCCCCGACGAGGGTGACGGTCTCGTCGTAGTCGACGCGGCGGCGGGACTGTTCGAGGTCGGCGACGAGTTCGGCGGCCTGGTGCTGGGTGCCGGTGAAGGTTCCGTGGATGCGCATGTCGCTGTATTCGCCCTGCCCGATGAGCCAGGTGGCGGTCTGGGTCTCGTCGCTCATCGCTGCCCCCTTGCGGCTTCGGCGGCCTGGTGCGCGGCCTCGCGGACTTCCCGCATGTCACGGAGCCGCTGGCGTTCGCGTTCGGCCTGCGCGGTGCGCCGGGCCTGCCACTCGTACTGGGTGGCCTGCTGGTCCTGGGTCATGTCGTCTCCCCCGTGGAGCCGGTGATGGTGAGCTGCTGGGTGACCGGGCGGCGCATTGCGTCCGCGTCGGCTTGCTTGATGCGCAGTCGGCGGCCGACCCAGGTGGCGTCGAGCTCTCCGGAGGCGATCCAGCGCAGGACGGTGGTCGGGTGGACCTCGTGCTGCCTGGCGACCTGCGTGGTGGAGAGGTCTTCCGTCACGTTCGGCCGTCCCTTCGTGTCGTCACTTGCAGTGCATGCAGTGCGATCACTGCGTGACATTGAAGTTAGCGCTGCGGTTAGTACCGGTCAATACGAGAGCACGATTTACGGGGAAGATCTCAAAGACTGGGCAGTACCGGTTAGTGCCAGCGGGAACCGCGTCCAGTAACTTCGAAGATGTGGCCCCAGACGACCCTCAGCACGTAGTCATCGCGACCGCCCTACGGGCACAGATAGCCAATGGCGAGCTCGCGCCGGGGGCACGCATACCGTCCGAGCAGTCCCTCGCAGACTGGTTCGGGCGACCACGGCCGATCGTCCGGCTGGCACTCAACATCCTTCGCAGCGAAGGCCTCATCGACACCAGGCCAGGACGAGGGACGTTCGTCCGCGAGAAGCCAGCCGTGATCGTGCGTCGGTCGGATCGCTACAAGCGGGCACCGCGGCCAGATGGGCTCACGTCGCCGCTGTGGCGTGACGCGACCGCGGCCGGCGTACGGCCCACGTTCTCCCCCACGCCGAAGACAGTTCAGGAGCGGGCAAGCGAGCAGATCGCACACCGACTGCGAATAGGCCCTGGCGACCCCGTCATGCACACGTCGTATCGGTGGGTGGCTGACGGGCAGCCCATACAGCTTTCCGAGTCCTGGGAGCCCGTGGCTCTCGTCGGCGGCACGGACATCGAAGAGCCCGAGGTTGGCACCGGTGCAGGCGCTGGCGTTGTGGCGCGCATGGACTTGATAGGCGTCCATGTCGACGCGATCTGGGAGGGCATCAAGACGCGCCCTTCAACGGCCGAGGAACGGCGCCTGTTGGCCATCCCGGAGGACGTGTGGGTCATCGTGATCCAGAGGACACACATGGCCGGAGAGAAGCCTGTGGAGACGTGCGACATCGTCATAGCCGCAGACCGCTACGAGCTCGAGTACCTGATCCCGATCGAGTAGTTCACCGGTTCTCGAACCCTACGCATCGGTAGCCAGCAGCCTGTGTGGGTGCGCATACTCTCGATCACCGCGGTTGCGGCCCTGCTCCTTGCTGCTTGTTCCGCATCGCCGGAAGCCCCATCGACTCGCCCTGCCGCCGAGGCGGCCGAGGAAGCATCGGCGCCGGCCAAGGTTGAGCCGCTGACGCGCAAGCAGGCCAGGGCGATGCTTGTCCGCGTGAAGGACCTGCCGTCCGGGTGGGGCTCAGTCCCTGAGGGCGAGAGCGGCTTCGACTGGACGGTGCGCCCGAAGGCATGCGAGTGGGTCCTCACGACTCCCGCCAGGTTCCCGACCGAAGACCTCGCCGTCGCCGTCTTCACTGATGGCAGCAGCGTGTTCGCGTCGTCGTTCTCGCAGCGCGTCTACCGCGTGAAGGGCAAGTCGGCATCCTGGCGCCTGGACCAGCTGCGTAAGCACCTGGGCAATTGTGGCAAGTTCACGTTCACGAACGACCAGGGCACGGAGAAGCATCGAATAAGCGAGGTGTCATTCCCGGCCTTCGGGGAAGACTCGATCGCGGTCCGGGACACGATCGTCTGGACGGACGGGAACACGTACACCGACGACTCGGTGTACGTGGCGGTGCGTGGCGCGACCATCCGGTTCATGTCGACAGGTTCGGCGACGCCGCTGCCGGGCGGCGAGCTGGAACAGCTGGTGCGAGCTTCCATGAGTCGGCTGCCGGACTAGCAGCACCTGCGACGAGGCCCCGCACGGATCGATACCGGGCGGGGCCTTCGCGTGACGAGGGTCAGGCTGGCAAGGTGAGCTGCGGGGCGATGGCCCGCGCTGCCCGTCGAGCACTCCATTCATCTTGGCTCAGAACGCCCTTGTCCAAGTTGCACGGCATGCACAGAGTCTGGAGGTTGTCGAGCTCCGTTTTCCCGCCGCGGCTCTCCGGAATGACGTGGTCGCATGTGAGGTCAAGATGCGTCCCACAGCCCAGGCACCGGTAGAAGTCTCGTTCGTGGACCTTGCGGCGCAGGCTGGGCGAGATCACCGCCTTGCCCTTCGCCTTGGCGCTCCTCTCGGGCTCAATCACATGGTCGGCGCCCCGGCATCCGGGCAGGCACTGCAAGGCGATCTCGTAGACGTTCGGGCGACCACGTATGGAGCGCTCGACAAGGCGGATGTCACCTGATTCTTCAAGCTCCCGGAGCGCCCGACGAACGCCGCGCTCGTGTACGTTCGCCATGTCGGCGATCTCGGCGATGGTCGGTGGCTCCGATGTGGCGGCGAGGATCATGCAGACGACCTTCGTTGTGCTGCGGGCCGTGCAGTGATTGAGGACGACCCCGAGGGCCGCCTCCATCTCGGCGTCGGTGCGCTGGCCTGGCACCGTCGCGCTCAAGCCTTCATCTCCTCAATGGCAGCGAGCAGTTCAGGGCTGGCGAGATACCACTCGCGACGGGCGGCCAGGTGCGGGCGAAGGCTTACGTGCGTGTCGGCCTCGTCGTCGAGCGTCCCCGGGTGGGAGTGCAGAACCTGCGTGTCTGGCGGGTAGCTGTTGAGGCGGTTGTTCAGGTCCGCCGTGTACCCGACCTTGATGTAATCGCCGATCAGTAGGTAGTAGACGACGCCGGGCGACGCGTCACGGCGTCGCTTCAACTCGGCAGCCACGGCCGCAGCCTGCTCGGGGACGAGAGGGCGCCACGTCGGCGCGCGATGCTGTCGCGGCGCGCTCATCTGTGCAATGTAGCCAAGGTCGACGATCTCTCGTATCGACCGGTAGACGGCCGCACGAGACAGGCTTCCCTGTTTGCCCAGCTCGCCCATGGGGATGGTGATCGGCGCTTCCGGGTCACGCTTTTCGTCCCAGCAATCGGCGAGCAACAGGCAAATCAGCTTGGAGGAAGTCCTGAGGCCGCGCTCGGCCTTGCATTGCCTAGTCCACTCGTCACGACCGATGAGGTCGGGTAGTAGAGCGAGAGTCGGAGTGCTCATTTGTGGTTGCTCCAGATGCCGGAGCGCGACAGCACCGTGTCAGACTGGTGCCGCCGAGCCAGTTCCTTAGTCGGGTGGTTCGGTGTCGACGGCCCTGGAGTTACAGCTCCGGGGCCGTCCCTAACCCTACCGTGCGTGGACGCCTGTTCGACGCTCAGTGAGTGCCGTTCTGCCCATGCTTGTCGGTGCCTCGTCGTACGCTGGACGGCAGTCGAGACCTGGGGGTTGGGCATGGACGGGAAGCGGATGACGCCGGCGGAGTGGCGGGCGATGATCGCGGATGCCACGCCGGTGGAGGCCGCCGAGCGGCTGGCGGATGTGCGCGCGTCGGGCCGTGAGCTGCCGTTCCCGGGGTCTGGGCTGGGCTGGTTGAGCCCCGAGCAGGTGGAGGCGCTGCCGTCGCCGGAGATGCGCGCCTGGTACCGGGAGCGGCCCGGGGTGCTGCGGGACCGGGGCGACCTGGAGTTCTTCCCGGCGCCGGTGCGTACGGTGGTTGAGCGGCTGCTGGACCGGCTGGATGGCGCCTATGCGGAGGCCCGCGAGGCTTCGTGAGGCGGCAGGTGGTTCGGACGCCGGAGTACCGGCTGATGCTGGGGGCGCTGGTCGCGTCGGGCATGGTCCCGGACACGGACTTCGAGCTGGTCGAGTTGATGCCCGTGGAGGAGCTGTTCGCGGCGGACTTCGATGGTCTTCCGGCGGCAGGGCATCCAGGGTATCGGGCGGTGGTGTGGCCGTCACGGTTTGGGGCAGCCGCTGTCGAGGGGCGCCTGGATCGGGTGTCCGATGTGGTGGTGCTGACGTCGGTGTCGGTGCAGCCGTGGCCGCAGGACATGTTCGAGCCGTCGGTGGACGTCTAGATCCCCGAAACTGTCGGTGGCGCAAGATATCCTGGGGTCTGACCATGAAGATTGGTCGAACGTAACCAGGAGGAACTATGGCCGGCGATACGACCTTGAGCTTGATCGGGAACCTCACCAACGACCCGGAGCTGAGGTTCACTCCCTCCGGCGCGGCCGTCGCGAACTTCACCGTAGCTTCGACGCCATCCTCGTTCGACAAGCAGTCGAACTCTTGGAAGGACGGCGAGACGCTGTACATGCGGTGCAGTGTCTGGCGCGAGGCCGCCGAGAACGTCGCCGAGTCCCTGACCCGCGGTTCGCGGGTGATCGTGACGGGCCGGCTGAAGTCCCGGACGTACGACACCAAGGAAGGCGAGAAGCGCACGGTCGTCGAGCTCGAGGTGGACGAGCTGGGCCCGAGCCTCAAGTACGCCACGGCGAAGGTCGTGAAAGCCGAGCGTGGTGGTTCCGGTCGAGGCTCGTCAGGCGGCTCCCAGCCGTCGAACGGCCAGCCCTCCGGCGACCCCTGGGCGTCTGCTGCCCCGGCGGGTGCCGGGTTCGGTGGGGATGCCTCGCCGCCGTTCTGACCTCAGGAACGTGGAAGCCCCCGGTTTGCCGCGCCTGCGGTCCCGAGGGCTCCCTCATGTCTGCCGGATGTCGCGGCGTGGGTGTTGGGCGGGTGGTCGCGGCCAGGGCCGGTATCGCCAGGTGCCGTCTCTACGGCGCGTGTAGGCGATCCAGTCGGGGTTCATGTCCTGGACGTACTCCCCGGGCCGCAGGTAGACGAGTTGGCCGGCGTGGTGGACGGGCTGTGGGCTGCCGTCGGGCCCTGGCTGGACGCGGACCCATACGACGTCCGCCGTGGTCGTCCCGGGCGCTGTGAGGCCGCCTGCTGGGCCTGCGACGAGCTCGACCATGGCGTCCCTTCCGTGGGAGCTTCCCCGCCCCGCCTCCGGAGTCGTGTCCGGTGACGGGGCGGGGCTTGCCCGGGATCTCCGGGGCGGCGCTGCGGCTCCGCGTACAGGTGCGCTGCTCCGGATGGCTTGCATAATGCCAGTAATCCTGGCGTTTCGCCGTGTAGATCGGCCGATTGCATGCGCCGCTGGCAGCTTGCGTGGGGTGAGTAGCTCAACGCGCCTGGCGGTCGGTCGTGCCATCGCGGCCGAACGCGCCGCCGCGAGCATGTCCCAGACGGAACTGGGGCGTCGGATGGGCTGGTCCCGGCAGACGGTCGGTGCGATCGAGACCGGTGTGCGTCCGCTGTACACGGAGGACATCCCTGAGCTGTGCGAAGCGCTGGACTGCACCGTGTGGGATCTGCTGCGGCGTGTGAGCGCCCGCGAGTCGCGGGCGATGGGCCTGGACGGCTAGAGACCGAAGCGGGCCCGGTCGTGCGGGCTGGCTTTGCGCAGAAGGTCTGATCCGGTCACGTCGAGCGCCTGGGCGAGCCGTAGGAGTTCGTCGAGGGTTACTTCGCGCGTGCCAGCTTCGATGCGGGCCAGGATGCCTGGACTGACGCCAGCCCGTGCCGCAAGGTCGGCTTGGGTGAGTGCCTGTGCAGTTCGTTCGCCGGCGATGGCCCGTGCGATGACGTCGCGGACGGCCATGCCGGGGACGGTAGGTGTGTCGTGGTGGTGGGGGATGCCCCCGCTGGCGTTCTTGCCACTGCATGGTGAGAGCGCCAGAGATGCTGGCGTTGGCCACCTGTGTGGTCCCGTCATCCCACGAACACCCGTCCCCTAAACCGGCCCGTTGGCTGGATTCGGGCGTGTGACGCTACGTACAAGTAGTTGACACGCTTAGATGGTGGCCTTGTCAAACAGTCCTCATGATGGTGGGGGCGGTGAGGGGCAGTCGATGCAGACGACGACCAGACACGAGCACACCGGTTTCTGCGGCGATCCCGCGGGCCACGCTTTGATCGGCTCCCCCGACGACGGCAGCGACCTCCGAGAATCCTGGTGCGAGTCCGAGCCGATCGAGGTCGAGGGGATCACCGTCCAGGTCGTCGACTCCCCCGACGGGCCCTGGGTGCGCCCCATGCACGAGGGCCGGGTGCCGCTCCCGTCGTGGCTGCGCCTGGCAGCTGACTCGGTCGCAGCGTGGGGCCCGTACGTGCCGGCGCCCCGCATGTCCACGGAGATCACTGGCATCTGACGGCCACGGACAACGAAAAACCCCCGGCGGCGCACCGGGGGTTTTCGTCGTTTGCGGGCGTCGGGCGCCAGCCGAGCGCGTCGATCCGGCTCCGGAGCTCCTCCGGGCTGAACCCGGGCCATCCCGAGTTCAGCGCAATAATTGGCGCTGTTCCGCCTGCATCAGAAATCCTCAGGCGGACGCCCTGGAGGCCTTGCGGCGCATGCTCCGTCCGACGCGGTCGGTCACCCGCAGCATGACCGGAAGCGTTTGCGGGGCAGGCCACACCACGATCTGGTATCGCTCTTGTGACTCATCCACGGTGGCATCGATCTCGGTGTCCCGGCCCCGGCAGTAGACGCGAAGACGGTACCAACCGGGCCCTTGATGATTGACGTCTGGCCAGTCCTCGGGGCCCTCGTCCTCGAACGCCCGGATCCGGGCACCGGGTACCGGCAGGTGCACGCTGACCTCGACCACGTCGTCCCAGCGGTCCAGATCATCGGGGTCGGTACCATCGGGATCCGGCGCTTCATCGAGAAACTCGGCCGTGACAGTGACGGATCCGGTGGCGATGCCGGTTTGAATGACGACGCACCCCTCGAAACAGTCAGCCAAGCCGTTGATCTCCTCGCGAGGCGGTCTGCTTTCAGGCAGGAGCTCACCCTCAGGCAGGATCACGAACATGTGGTCGTCGGCCTCGATGATCTCTGCGTTCATTGGGCGGCCTTGGCCTTGAGTGCCACCTTGTACGGATCGCGGTCGAGGAGTCGTTGCTGCAGGTAGAAGTTCTTAACCTTCTGACCCGCCGCCTGGTTCTGGTCCTTGTCAATCATGCACGAGCTCCATTGGGCTCCGGGAACGGTGCCGGTCTTCAGCGCCGTGATGCCGCATCCTTTGAACGTACGCCCGATGGCCGTACCCTTCCAGTCGCCGTTCGCGTCCTGGCCCGCCGCGGTGTAAGCACCTTCATAGGTCGAACGCATCGGGAACTCGTCGCACTCGTGGTCGATCGTGGGCCGCGGCCAGTGCGAGGGGCAGGCTTTCGAGCCGTTCTTCTTCTTGAGCGAGGCGTTGGCCATCCGGGTCAGGCGACTGGGAGAACCATTGCCGATGGACCGAAGAACATGGCTGTAGTACTGCGGGTAATCAGCTTCTGCGAAGGTGATTGTGGGTACGAAACTGGCTACAACGCAGCCACCCTTCTTATGCCCGGGCAGCGTTCGGTCACAACGGATGTTCTTGTTCACGGTCGGGAAGTACTCGGACGGGGTGCCGCCGATGGGCAGGATCTGCGCGGCCCAATCCACCTTGTTGTACTTCGAAACCTTACTGGCGGCGACCTTCGACGTGGCCTTAGTCTCCCAGCGCACGAGCTTGTCTATGGCCATGGTTTTTGACTTTGCCGTCCCACCTCCCGCTGCCAGAGAACAGTAGGAGTTGCAGGACGCGGACGCGACCATTTGCGCGCCGACGGCGGCACCGGTCATGTAGTAGGGCATGACCTCCCAATGGTTACTGAAGGTCAAATCGAGGCGGTCGAGAATGCTGAACTGCCAAAAGTTGAACTTGATGTGCCCAATTTCCTCCCAGGTGGTGAGGTCGACGAAGGAAAACTCTCCAAGCCCGGCGTAACAGATGTTGGTACGGTTGTACTTCAGAGTGATGTCCTTGGCTGAATCAATGCAGATCTTGGGCACGTCGACCACAGCTGCGGAAATCTCAGCGTCGGTGGCATCTAGAGAAGCCTCGGCCGCGACCGCGGCGTCTCTGCGCTTCACCATCTCCTCCGCGTCGGGGTCGGCCTCGACGGTGAAGACGGCGCAGACTTCACGACCGTCGAGAGTGACCCGCACACAATCGGCCCTAGGGTCGGGGACCTCGTCCGCTTGCGCTGACGGGGCTACGCAAACGCTGATTAGGGCTAAGAGGCATGCTGCGAGGGGAGCCATCAGGAACATGGGGCGTCTGGTTGTCACGAGGTCCTTCTAGATCGCTTCCGGTAGAAGCTCCAGATTTCCGCAAATGGACAATCGTCGCAATGAGTGCAAAATCATAGCGAAATAGTGCCTGCTCGCCGACCAGGCACTGCAGGCAATGACCATCGATGCTTCCGTCTGACGACTCAGCGCTGATATACACGCGCGGTGACAAACAGGCTGATGCAGCGCACCATCCACGACATCCGAGCGGTATCGCTGATCGGCCTGTCGATCATCGCCTTGGTCGGATGCGGCGATCGTGACGCCAGCCCGTCCAGGCCAGCGGTCTCCCCGGTGACAACCGCCTGCCCCGACCGGGCGCGCACGGTGACGGCCACCGCGCAGCCGGGCGCATCCATCAATCCGGACCACACGTACGCCGGATGCATGAGCGTGCATCGCCCGCCCGACAGCGTCACTGCGGAGCCGTCCACCGGGCGATGACCGGTCCGAATCTGTCCTCCCGATCCCTCCCGGCCAGGAAGATCCCGGCTGCCACCGCATCATCCAGGTCGGCGGCATCTGGTGGATGATCCACCGCATCGGGCGCCGCATCGTCATCAGCAATGATTCCGGCGAGACACACCCCGAGGACATCTTCCGGGACTTCGTCGATAGGGCTGCGCTCCAGCTCGAGTACATCCCCCGCCAGCGGTCGGCCTGACCCAAGATCGGCCCCAGCCTCATCCCTCCGAGGCTGGGGCTTCGTCATCCGGCCGTCTCGTAGCTGACGCGCTTCCCTGGCCGCACGACGCACCGCGCGAAGGGAGCCCCGCCATCCGGTGGCGGGTGGAAATGCTGCCCATCTCAGCCCTCCCCGGTATCGCCACTGACAACCTCACGCACACGCCACGGACTACCCTGCTGCAGCTCGTATTCCGCGCCGCCGGTTCCCTGCCCGGTCGAGGCGGTCACCCGGAACGCGCGGGCGTTGTCCTCGAGCCACCCGAAGTGGATCGCTCGGACGACGTAGATGCGGCCACGGTAGATGAACGACTGCGGCTCATCGTCGACCGCGCGGACGTCGGCCGGCTCCCATGGGAGCGTTGCGGTGGTCATCGGGTTCTCCTTGCTCTCGGTCAGTCGGTGGACGTGCCGGTGGCGTGCTCTTCACGGGCGATCCGCAGGGCCCGGCGCTCACTGTCGGCCTGCTCGTTACTCGTCCAGCCACAGGTGCAGCCTGGACGCCACAGGCGCAGGCCGTGCGTCTGACGGGTTGCGGTTGCCTCGTGCTCGCTCACGGCACTTCCTCCTGCTCGGTTGGCTTGGGGTTCAGACGTTGTCGGTCTCGCCCTGAGCGACCCCACCGAAGTTCACGAGGTCGAACACGGCCTGCTCCTCGGCCAGCGTCGAGAACTGGCCCTCGGCGACGCCGATCGTGCGGTCGCGGAATCGAAATTGCCCCTGCCGGGTCAGCCCGTTCCAGTCGACATACAAGCCGTCGTCGGTCTCGATCGTGGCGGGCATGTCGAACTGCTCGGTGGTCCACCAAGAGGCAGGGACGGCCAGTTCGCCGCGCATGAACATCAGGATCGTCGTGCACCTCTGCTTGCCGTCGATGACGGCGTGAGAGTTGCAGCGTTTCTCGTCCCACCCGGGGTGACTGAACTTCGCCTCCCACCGGTTGTTGATGATGAGGGACGGAATCGGCACACCCAGAAGGAATGACCGGATGAGATTTCGACGCCGGGTTAAGCCCCAGACGTGGCCACGCTGGTACGGCTGATCCATGTCGAGACCGAAGTCTGCCGTGTCGTAGTGCGCGATCGAGTCAATGCGGTTGTTGAACGTCGACACCGAGATCCGGCGGATCGGGGCCAAGGTCTGCAACGTCTCCACTGCCATCACTCCTGTTCACGGGTGGCTTGCCACCCCAACTATGCACCACTCTTGCCGGGGTGGCAACCCACCTGCGAAACTTTCCCCATGGCCAACCAGCACGCACACAAGCAGCGAGTCATCCGAGGAGTCGACGACGAGCTCATCAGCGACTTCGACGCCGCAGCGAAAGCATCGGGAGCAGACCGGTCTGCAATCACACGCCAGCTCTGGGCCTGGTTCGCTCGCCGCGACGGGGCGGAACTGCCAGAGCGACCGCCGAAGCGAGAGATCTAGCCCAGCATCTCCCGCACCCTGACCGCCACATCCCCCGCACGAGGCGCCAGGGCCACATCCAGGCCGTCACGAGGCGCCGGAGACTCCAGCACCCGCAGCACGTCCACCAGGAGCCCCCGCATCGCGTCAAGCTCCTCAACCACCCGAGCATCCGTCCGCCCCGGCCGCTCCGAATTCGCCACCAGGTCAGCAGCGCTCAAGTACGGCACCAGCTCCGAGTACTGGCCAATCCCCGGCACCCGAGCGTCATACCGGGCCGCAGCCGACGCCAGCATCCGCAGCAGACGATGCACAGGCTCGGCGTCCATGACCTCCACCCACACCCACCAGTCCCCGACCAGCATCCGATCGGCCGGCACACCCGCGCCGTGGGAGCAGTACGGCGGGACCGTCACCACCTCACGGCATGATCGGCAGACTCGGATCGTCCAGGAGTCAGGCACGTCAGTCACTTTCCAGCCCTTCGTGAATGACCTGTCCACGTCGAATCGTCTCGTCGCTCAAACCCTCCACGGACGCGGCGATGGCTCCAACGGCCGCGCGAGCTGAACCATCGCTCAGATCGGCATCACGGACGGCATCGCGGATCATCAGCAGGGTCTTGCGCAACCGATCCCGCTCCGCCGTCAGTTCCCGGATCTTCCCCGCAGCCTCGGCCGCCAGCGTCTCGGGAGTGTTGTCGCCCGTACACACCTCGTCCGCGCTGCCACCGGTCTGCTCGGGGACATGCGCGGGGTAGCCGAGTGCACGTCCGAGCGCCTCGCCAGTCGCGTACGACAGCTTCCCGTAGGCGTCCTTGTAGAGGGCCAGCTCCCGGTCCGTCTGGTCGCCGTCCTCGTATAGCGGCCCGGACGCGTAGTCGACGTGCACGCCGTACTTCTCGCCGAGTTCATGCAGGGCATCGATGAGGTCGCTCTCGATCTGATGCTCCCGGTCCACGCCGTGAAGAGCTATCCAAGCTCGCCGGCCAATGGCGTCGGCCATCCCATTACCTCCTTTATCTTCCGTATCAGCCGGTTCCGTCGCTGCTGGGGCCACTTGAACATCTCCCGGTACGCCGCCATCACCGTTGCCGCGTAGACCATGTCGTCCAGCGTGGCCATTCCGCCTCGTAGCCGGTCCTCGACACCGTGCGGGTCACGCGGGTCCGGGATGGTCACCGTCTTGCCGTCGTGAACGAACGTGACCATGTGCGGCGTGCTCACCGCGCGACCGTCCACGTCAGCCGGCCGATGTCCTCCGGCGCCATACCGGCGTCGGTCAGCCACTGGCAGCACCACTCCCGGATGCCCTCGGGGAAGGCCAGCGCCTCGTTAATCTTCCTGGGCCCCCAGCCCTTGATGGCCGCCGCAGCAGCGAAAGCCGCATTGGCGGGGTGGAGATGGGCGTCGGATGCCTGCCGGCGGTCGCCTCGGGTTGATCCCGCCAGGATCGCGCGGTCGAACGCATGCAGGTGCGCCATGGCCATTCCCGCGAAGTGGCCGCACATGTTCTTCTCTCGCGGCACGGCATCGGCGAAGTGGAGCGGGGTCGTGGTCGTCTCGGTCATGCGGTCTTGTCCTCCTCGGCCCGGTACGTCTCCGCGAACTCGGCACCGCCAATGAGGTACCGGTTCGATCCGAGGACCCCGCCATCGAGTGCCACCGCGAACATGACCTCCGTGCCGCCGTACTGCGGTTCGCCCCACGGCGCATCGATGACAACGGGCTTTCCGTGGGGGTTCCGGAAGGCGTGGACTCGACCTCTGGCACGCCAGCGATCGCCCTCGATGTGCTCGTAGCGCTCGTCGCGCTTGGCCTTCTCGATCAGGTAAACCTCCCCGCCGGGGTTGGTGACCTTGATGCAGCGTTCGGCCGTCGCGGTCAGCGTGGTCTCGGCGGTTCCGTCGGCGAGGATTGTCTCCACGACGGTACCCACGGGCACCTCCTCGATGGCCACCTCGGCATGCTTTCGGTAGACGGGCGCCCCCTCGAAAGTGTGCGTCATCGCAGGCGTGTTCAAATCGACGCGCATGTAGCTCATTGCTCTCCTCGGTTGGGCCGTGGCCCGCCAGATTCCCCACTGGCGGGCCACGGGGCTCTACTTGCTGGACTCGACGCTGACCTCAGGATCAGCGGATAGTTCTGCTAGTGGATCCAGATGATTCCGGCGCAGACTGCCGTACCAAGCAGCGCACCAACGAGAACGGCGGGCCACCAGTGCCCGTACTCGCTCTCGTCGTATTTCCATCCGACCGCTATGTAGATCCACGCTGCGAGAGTGCCGCCGAATAGAAAAATCACGGCCGTCAGGCGCCCAAGTGCTGCATCAGCGCGGTGACTGCTTTCCGCATGGTCGCCTTATTGGACTCCGGGACCTGTTCCCAGGGCTTGCGACTGGCTTCCTGCGCCTCCCAGCCGGATTCGGCGGCCGCCGCCTCATAGGCATCGTGCATGACGATGCAGGCGGTCTCGATCTCGTACGCGTCGGGTTCGGGCATCTTCATCTCTCCAGGTGTCTTCTGAGTCGCCAGAGCGCTCTCTCGGCCTGCTTCACGGCTTCCGGCTTCACGGCCACGACCGGCCGCGTGAGTGCAGCAATCTCAGCCACAAGCTGCTCGGCACTCAGCTCACACTTCCGGAACCGGGCCACGAGATCATCTGCCTGGCTCACATCTGCCCGCTCTCGATCGCCGCGAGCATGAGCGCTGACGGTCCGGGCTCGTACTCCCCGATGATCCTGGCGAGCAGCTGGGCAACGGACTCGGCATCCAGGTCGCCGCCCAGCATCTCGAGTTTCAGCGAGCACCGCAGGACGCCCCGGGAGTCGCGGGCCTGGATGCGTGGGCTCATCACCGGGCTGGATGCCTCCACCCGCCACGTGCAGTCCAGCGGGCCAAGTTGGCCGTCGACGGAAGTAATCGGTGGAGGTTGTCGTAGGTGAGCCACGTCGCCCATCAGAGATCCTCGGCGATCTTCACTCTCGCGGAATTCAGTAACCGTGCCACCAGGTCGGCATCTGGGTGGTTCCGCAGCGAGATGATCCGGTCGCCCGTAGAGTCCTCCACGTCGTACCAGGTGGACGCATAGGGCGGAAAGTGGTCGTGCTCCCAGACCTCTTCGCCATTGAGCACGGCGGCGACCATCTTTGCGTCGTCCGGACCATAGGCCATGCCCATGAGTTCCCCCAGTGGCACGTCCCCCCGGCGGCGGTAAACCAGGTTCCCAGGAAGACTGATGTTGTAGTTCGGCGTTACCTTCACTGTGGAGCCCCCTTCCCCGTGATCTCGTCGAGGCGCTTGAGGGCTGGGCTCAGCACCCGATGCTGGAAGTCGCAGTTGGACCACACGGACGTGTCCCTATCTCCGGCCGCAGCGAACCGAACTGCCTCCAACTCGTTGAGCATCTCCACCAGCCACGCCCGGTACTGGTCGAGCTGGGCGGCCAGGGCGTCACGCTCTACCTTGAGCGCCTCGTAGCCAACCGCTTCCAGCGCGACACGCGCGCACTTCTCGGGGTCCGGGGCGGTTATCACGTCCATATGCGAAGCCCGTGGGTCACCAGGGGGCACTTCACAGTCGTCCTCATCCACCCAGAAGTGACGCGTGGTGAACATGCCTGCGCCGCTGACCGCACTCGTCGCAATGATCAAAGCGTCACTCACCAGCCCCCACCTCCCCCTCGTGCCAGCCGGACGCAAGGATCATCAAGCCGAGCGCACCTCGCTTCAGTTGATTGACGACGCCCTCGGGCATGCCCTTGTTCGCGGCCAGGCCCTCTAGTTCGCGGGCAAGATGGACATAGCGTTCGGACTCCCCCTCGGCCCGCTCGAGCAGTTCATCCATCCACGACAGAACGCGCTCGTAAGCGCTCTCCTGGAACGTGGTCGCGAGCTGGCCCACAATCCGCTGACGCAGCATCACCCAGTTGATTTCGAGACTCGCGGCGGTGGCACGGGCGGCCTCACACTCGGCGGTCAGGCGCTCCACCTCATCACCGCTTGCGATGGCAGATGGGACGGGGGCAGCGGGTGGCTCCATAGGACCGAGCGGGACGATCTCCCAGTCGGTGATCTCGATGTGCCCCCGATACGGATGCCAGGCATGGACGGCTCCAACTCCTTGATGGGGCGCCCGAGTCACCATGCCGGTCCATCCGGTGGTTGGCCCGTCCTTCTCGGCGAGAACCCTCACGCTCTGTCCTGCCTCGACGTCACCGGGCATCGGTGGCCTCCTCGTCACGTGCGGGCGGCGTCCACCCGATAGCAACGGCCGCGTTGAGCCACGACAAGGCTTCGAATCTCGCTGCGAAGCTCTCCATCGTCGTGGCCGCATCGAGGATGTCGACGCCGTACCTCTGCTCCAGCACGGCATCCACGTCGGCCTGGTCCAGTGGGCGGGTCACAGCACAGCCTCCGTCCAGCTTGCAGGCATGGCGACCTTTTCGAGGTTGCTGACGGTGCACCATCCGGTCGCATGTACGCGGCGGTGCTGGTTGCAGTAGACGAGGCGGCCGAGCACGGTGTCGTCGTCCTCGTTCGGGTTGCTGGATCCGGCCGCGATGAGTTCGGCGGCGCGAGCTTCGTAGTCGATGCCGTTGATGATCATCCGTCGTACCCCATCCCCTCGTAGGCCAGATCGGCGCCGTCATCGTCGGTGTAGCTGTCGTCCAGGTCGTCGTCGAAGTCGTCGTACTCCGGGGGCTCCGGCGCGGGAAGGCTCACGGAGCCATCACCCCGGCCAGCCAGTTCCGCATCGCGCTCTCACCAACCAGGAATGCCCGCACCGTACTGGGAATCTCGCCCAAACTTGAGTCGTCCGACGCCCACCTTGCAAGGCCCGTACACTCCCGACCTTCGACCACCATCGGACCCGTGAACTCCGCCCGATACACGCCGTCCACGATCTGCTCCCGCAGCCGCGTCGGACGAAAGGGGAAGTTCTCGCGCTCGACCACGGGAAGTCGATCGGGCAGCCGCGCCTCGCGGACCATTTTTCGGTCGCAGTCGTTGTCCATGCTCTTACCCTTCCGTCTCGTCTACATCGAAGAATTCGCAGGCCGTGGCGGCCATCCAGGCGCCCATTAGCCGGTCGTGCAGATTGCCGCTGGTGACGCCCTGCTGGCGTAGCTCTTTCATGGCTCGGAGTACTTCAGCTGAGCTAAGCACCGGATGCCCCGGTGGCCCGCCGAACCGCTGCCACGGCACGCTTCTCGCACGTCCTGCAGGTGGGTCGATCTTCAGGCTGTAAGGCGCCTCCACCCCTTCCCCGGGTTCGCCGGCCGACCGAAGACCCGGATCCACGCCATCCATCCCACAGCCAGGGCGACCGAGAACACGGACCAGGCGGCCCACGTGGCGCGGCGGATCACGACGGCACCAGCCAGTCAGGAACCCACTCTTGGCCCTGCCCGCAGTCGCCCTCGTGGCCATGAACTCGGACCCATCCCAGGTCGCCACAGCCGATACAGAGGCGTTGCATCTGCTCCCCCATGAAGCTGGGGTAGGTCTCCCTCGCGCCAGGATCGAAGACCGTCCATGTGCGGAACGGGACGGTCGGGTTGTCGGCCGTCTCGATGATGCAGGAATCGACGAGCACCGACGCTACGTCGCTGCGCTTGATCCGGTAGGCGTATCTGCTCACTTCGCCGTCACCCCGAGATCATCAGTGAGAGCCACCAGTTCGCTGACTTCCTTTTCGGTCAGGCGCTCCTCGTCGACGATCAGGGTGAGGAGTGCAGTGTTCGTGACGACCGGCCCGACCAGCTCGGCGAACCGCTGAAGCTTCCGGACGCGCTCCTCGTCGACGATGTCCGTCGGCTCGTCCGAGTCGAGAGGCTTCCACTCGGCGACTTCCAGGCGCGGCGTACCGCCGGTCTCGGCAGCTTTGGCACGGACGTCGACTTCACTCTTCGCCTGCCGCATGATGTTCGGCCAGACGGCCCGGTACAGCTTCTCGGTCACTGCTCTCCCCCGTCGTCGAGTACTTCTGCCTCGGCAACCCACCACTCGCGATCCGAGTAGCCGTCGTTGCTCTCGATCTCCTTGCCGAATTCGACGCGCAGCCCAGCCCCATGGCCCTGTCGCTCGGCCACCGTTCCGTACTTCCGGACAGCCGCCGTCACGTTCTCGACCACCAGCGCCCGGACCCGAGTCCCCGGCGCCAGAGGGGCATCCCCGGTGCGCCAGATGCGGCTCATGCTCCCGCCGCCGTCATCTCGTCTTCGTGGTCGCGCCCCTGCTGTTCCGCCTCGTCGTAGAAAGGCATTTCACGTCCCCTCAGGCCACAGACGCAGGTGGCGAGAAACCCGCCCGGAGCTGCGCTTGAACCGACGATGTCAACCGAGGTGCGGTGACTCGCGCTCACGGCTGCACCCCCATCGCGTCCACCACGCCGGCGTCCGCGTGCTGGCGGGTCACCGAGTCGAGCCCGAGGAACGTCTCCTGGTCGCCGTTTTGCTCGATCACAGTCACCAGGCGCGGCGACAGAACCTGCACATCAGCACCCGGATGGGCACCGCGCACAACCCCCGCCGCCTCCTTGACCGTCCCGCGAAAACCCGCCGGGAACGGATCGCCGAGCCAGTCGAACTGGGCCTGCGAACCGATCAGCCCGGCCTCCATCAGGATGTGCCCGGCGATCCCCGCATCCGTGTGGTCGCCGTCCGTCCTGGCCTTGCCGATCCGGATGCCCTCAGCGGCTGCCTTCGTGAGGAGGTCGCCGAGTTGGTCGAGCGTCAGGTTGTCCATGTCGTACCCCGTTTCTGGTTGTGGTCTTGGCCTAGAAGTTCACCCCCGCCGCCCGGAGATCGGCCGGGCGGCGAGAGTCAGCCGCTAGTCCGCGAGAGCGGCGATCCGGGCCTGAAGTTCCTCGGCGCTCAGGCCCTGGAGCTCGTCGTCCCTCTTCGCGGCGAGGATGCCCAGCAGGCGCTCCTTCTCGGCGGCGCGGGCCGCCCGGTTGCGCTTGGCCTCGTTCTCGGCGATCTTCACCGCGATGATGTGCTTCACGATCTCGAGCTTGGTCTCGAGCTCACCCTTGCGGGGATCGGCCTCGGTCTGGACGAAGCTGGTCTGGCTGGCCGACTGCAGCTCGTCGTTGACGGCCTTCGCCACTGAGTCGAGGTCGAACCCGGCCTTGGAGGCCAGCGGGAGATCCCACAGGTCCTCGGTGGAAATCAGGCCCCGGTTCGAGTCGAACCGGAAGGCGTTGCGGGTGGCGGTCTCGAAGATGCTCACGGTCGTTCTCCTTGATAGTTGTCAGAACTGGATGGCGAGGAGGCGCTGACGGCCCCCGCTGGTGACCTTGGCGGTGATAGTCGCCCCGGATGTCGAGCTGAAGCCAAGGCCGGAAATCTGGTCCGGGTCGGCCGCGCACTTGGTGCGGTCGCCGAGAACCTCGAAAACCTTGCGGTGCTTGTCGAGGTCGGCCTTGAGGAACTCGTTGTACAACCCGCGGGTCGGCTGGTCGTTGACACAGCCGTCTAGGGCGAAGATGTAGTGCCGGTTGCCGACCTCGCTGTCACCCCAGTAGTTCGGGGAGTACATGACGGCCTTCACCTTCACGAAGTCCTCAGTGCGGACGCCCCAGATGTCCTTCGAGGCGCTACCGCCGATGATGTCCTTGCCGGGCGCGAACTTGACGATCTTTCCGTCCTCCACGGCCATCACGCCGACCGGGACCGTCTCGTTGTTGCGGACCGCCTTGTCGTACCGGTAGTTCTGGATCACCCCGGCACTCTCCGTCTCGATGACGAAGCCCACGTCCACGGTCTCCCGCTTGGCGAAGTTGTTGACCTCCACCCGGTAGTCGCCGTCCTGGATGTTCCACGTCCACGACACGTTCTCCACCGGCTCCCGGGACGAGCGACCGCCAGCGTTCATGTCGACGTCCAGCTTGTCCTGCCGGTTGCCGTAGTAGATCCGGTTGCCGTTCGGCTCGATCACGTGGATGTCGAGGTCGTCGTAGTTGAACCAGGACAGGCTGACCCGCAGCTTGCCCGCCACATTCCCGCCGGCCCGCTTGACCTTCTCCTTGATGGAGTCGGTGACGTTCCCGCCGTAGGACCACGCGAAGTCGTTGCCCCACTTCAGGATCGACGGGGAACCGGGGTTGGCTCCGGTGGTGATGCTGCAGAAGTTGGGCTCGTTGGCGTTCTTCACCAGCAGGTCGACGTCCGTGGCGCCGGGGAGGATGTTCTTCATGAAGTCGGCGATCGAGATGGGTTCGGCCGCCGCGTCCCGCCGAGGCGCCGTTGTTGCCGCGGCCATGAGGATGTCGGCGATGCTGCCGTCCTTCATCTGCGGCCTCACGTCGCGGTTGACCCACAGGACGTCGTTGACGCCGACATCGGCGAGGTGCGCGAACCTGCGCTCCAGCGAAGACTCGATCCCCAGGGCGGTGATCGTCTTCATGGCGTCCGCGACCATCGCCGGAGTGATCAACGCCTTCGGCCGCTTGTAGTTCGCCGGCGCAACCTTGGCCTCGAAGCTCCGGACCGCCGCCTCCAGGCTCATGCCTTCCGAGAGATCCTGGACCAGCGTGCCGATCACCGTGTTCCGGAAACGGGCGGCCGGGTTGCTCGCGTTGGCGAACACGTACGTGTTCCGCGCCTCACCGACCAACTGGTTGTAGTGGTTCAGCAGCGAACGGAACCCGGTGACCGCCCGCATGTGCTCCTCGCCGCGGTAGAGCGAGTTGTTGTCGATGAGGTCCACGACGGTATCGATCGCCGAGCCGGACAGTTCCTCCAGGCCGCGACGGAAAACCTGCACCGACGCCAGGAACTCACCCCGAACGGTCGCGACCTCACGGGACCGGTGCCGCTCGACGATCTCACCGTGGAAGTGGTTCCACGTCTCCACCGTCTCGCCGACCAGGGATCGGGTTTGCTGCGTGCCGTACTTGGGCTCCGACATTCGGAAGATGCCCACGATCGGGCGGGAGGTGACGTACTCGTCCAGCGCTGCGGACACCGTGCGATACGGCTCCGGCAGGTCGAGCCCACCCCACACCGAACGCAGCTGGCCGTCCGCGATCTCGACGACGTTGCCGACGTTCCTGGCGAAGTGCCGGCACGTCGAGCAGTCGTGCTCCGTGCGCTCCCGAAACATCGGGTTGCTTCCCGTCGGGAACGCGCTGAGGTACGCCGACCAGATGCCTTCGGCGTCGACGACGTACAGCTCGCTCCCGGACATCGCCGTGAACCGCTCGTGGATCGCATCGGCGAAAGTCTTGAAATCTGCCATGGTTGGCCGTTCCCCGTTCTCAAGTGGGCGTGCAGGGTGTACGCATCCACGGCGTGGACACGCAATGTGTGGTGGGTTTCAGCGGGTGGTGGGCGTGGTGCTTCGGTCGTCCCGGTACGGCACCGGGACTCCACCGGCGATGAACGAGTACTCCGGCAGGGGGATGTACGTAGCGGCCAGACCCAGGAGAGTCAGGCCAGCGAACAGGGCCAGGGAGGCGACGAGGAAGCTCATGCCGGTTCCTGCGCGAATTCCTCGGCAGTGCGCGGGTCGGGGATGCGCCGCTTGATGCGCGTACCCGTCGTTGACGCTTCAATCACTCCTTGCTCGGCGAAGAACCTCAGGCCCAGGTGAACGGTGGACTTGTCCAGGGACAAGCTCTTCGCGATCTCGCCGGGCTCCGGGAAGTGACCGGTCTCGGCGTACTCGGCGCGACAGAAGTCGATGATCCGCCGCTGTGCCTGCGACATCTCAGGGTCCCCGAGGCGATTCGCCCACCGCAGGTACAGGCGGATGAACTCGTCTCTCTCAGCGGGCGAGAGCGGCTGCGAACTGTTCGGGTCGATGTCAAGGACGCGCATGGCGATCGGGTTCAGGCCCCACGCGTTCCCCACGACCGTGTCGTCATCCACGCGCGTCCAGAACCGCTTGGCCAGAGGAAACATCAGGAGTCCACCTTTGCGGTCGCTAGAAGCTCGTTAAGGGCCTCGTCAGCCGGCAGCCCGTCGGTGAGTAAGCGCAGGATCATCCCGAGGAGACGGTGCTGCTCGACCGACAGTGGACGGTCCGCCCACTCGTCCAGGAGGGCGCTCACCTTGGGGTGCTTCTCGGCGAGCTCGGGGAGGCGGCCCCGCCAGATCGTTTCGCGGCCTGTGCCGTCGACGGTGGTCGCGATGACCGTGTACGGGTCGGTGGCGCGAGCGTTGCGCTTGGAGTACCCCCACTCGCGGATCACCGCGGCGGCCTGGTCCGCGGTCATGTCGATCCCGGACACAGTGTCCGCGCCGAGCGGGACTGGACTGTGGTCGGTGTACCAGTTCAGGACGAGCTGGTCGGTGCGGGTCAGGGTGTCGGTCACAGGTTCCCTCCTTCGTGCTGGATTTCGTGGTCGTGCTGGCAGTTTTCGGACTCGCACACGTTCGAGACGCACGCGTCGCACCAGGCCAGGTCGACCGCCGGGACGGGACCCTGGTGGTAGTCGCAGTCGAGGGTGTCGAGCTCGTCGAACGCGAGGGTCGCGATCTGGAGGGTTCCGATGGCGTCCAGGGTGTCCCCGGCGCCGATCTGGCGGATGAGGAGCGACTGGATGGTGTCGGGCAGTGTGGTCGTCGTCATCAGAACGGCACCTCCGTGCTGGTGTTCGTGGCGGGGCGGGTGTCCCAGGCGGACAGGGTGGCGAGTTCGCGGGGGTCGGGGATGGCGTCTTCCCGGGGGTCGAAGTCGCTCTCTGCCTCGTACGCTTCGGCGTGCGCTGCGTCGTCCCACCAGTTGCCGCCCATCAGAAGCCCTCGTGTCCGTCGCAGCGGTCGCCGTCGAACGCGACGGGTGCTGTGCAGGGGGTGAGTGCCTGTCCGGGGAAGAGCATCGGTGCGCCGCAGGTGTGGATGGTTTCGCTGGCGGTGGTGGTCATCGTTACTCCCCCGAGTAGTTCTTGGTCCGACATCAATAGGATGTCATCCCACTAGCGATGGCGCAACATCTTCGTAGGATCTGATCCAACTATTCAGGCATGGGTCGAACGGATGACTCAAACGGCAGACGAGGACGTGTCGGCTGACGCTCACACTCCACAATCAAATGCGGGCCACCATCAGGCGCCGGCCGAATCCACCACCACCTGGGGTAAGGCAGCGAGAGCCACACCGGAACCAGGCTCGGGTCCTCCCACGACCGCAACCGCCAGCCACCCGCACGGGCAAAAGCGAAGTCCCGATGAAGGAGATCGTGCACAGCACGCGAGACCCACAAGCCGTTCCAGGGCTGAAATCCGCCGTCCTGATCCTGCGAGTCGGAAGCGTCCCGGCGGTGCGAGAACTCACCCCCACGGCCCGTCCCCAGGATCTCGTCCCGGGCCTCGACATCCTCCCCCGCACCCCGAGCCTTCCGCAGCTCGGCCAGGGTCACCTGCGCGGACCTGGCGTGAACCTCGTCGTAGCCCTCCTGCTGCGCCGCAGTCAGCTCACGGCGACCAGGCTTGAGCCGGGTGCGGGTCAACGTCACTGCTCCCCCTCGAAAATCTTGACCGGAATCCCGGCAGCCCCAGCCATAGCCATGCACCCGCGAGTCCCACGCGAGACACCCAGCGGGAACGCCAGACACACCTCAGCCCCACGCGCGACCATCTGCTGGTTCCGTATCGGCCCAGCGGACCTCCCGTGCACCCGCCACAACGCCGGGTGCCGCTCGACCGCCCGACCGTTCGACACGGCCCACCGATCCGCGAACGCATCAGCGCCCGTCGGGCACGCACCATGCACGATCACGTCACCCGGCAACGAGTACGTCACCAGCGCCTCGTAGACGACATCCTCATCGGTCCAATCCCGAGAGCCCGTAACGAGAATCCGCATCACGATCCACCACCCTTGAACAAGCTCTCCGTCGACATCCTCGGCCGCGGCGGATCATGCCGGTGCCGCCAAGCCCGAACAGCGCGCACCGGATGCAGAACCGACCACGTCAACGCCACCAGCCACAAAGGCATCCACCGCGGCCAGCCCCAGCGAAGCCACCGCTCCGTACGGTCCCGAGCCCACCGCAAGGGCCGCCAACGCCCCAGCCAATAGCCGACCGTCAGGGCCCACATGAGCAACGCAATCACGGCCACCGGACCACCACCGCAACAAGCCCCACCAGGACCGCCACAGCGACCAGCGCAGCCACCGCAAGCCACCCGCCCGACACCAGCATGGCCAGAGCCAGGCAGGCGCCCACAGCACCACACACGGCCTCAGCGACCGGCGGGGCAGACGACGCAGCACGACGGCCACGACACGGCGCCGGCTGGGCCGTATGACGGGGGTTCACGACGGCTGCGCCATGTCAACGAAGCGCGAGTAATGGCCCTGGAACGCCACGGTGATCGTGTCCGTCGGCCCGTTGCGGTGCTTCGCGACGATGAAGTCAGCCTCACCCGCCCGCTTGTGCTCCTTCTCGTACGCGTCCTCACGGTGAAGGAGGATGACCACGTCGGCATCCTGTTCCACAGAACCACTTTCGCGAATGTCGCTCATCGCGGGCTTCTTGTCGCTGCGCTGCTCCGGCCCACGGTTCAACTGACTCAGCGCGACGATCGGAACCTGGAGCTCCTTCGCCAGAAGCTTGATGGAACGCGAGAACTCAGATACCTCCTGCTGACGGGACTCGACCCGGCGGCCGGACGTCATGAGCTGCAAGTAGTCGATCACGACGAACTTCAGGTCGTGCTTCTGCTTCAGCCGCCGGCACTTGGCCCGGATGTCCATCAGGGTCAGGTTCGGACTGTCGTCAACGAAGAACGGGGCGCCGTTCACCCGGCGCACCGCATCAGCCATGCGCGTCCAGTCCTGCTCGCGCATCTGCCCCTTGCGGATGTTCTGCAACGGAACCCGAGACTCCGCCGAGATGAGGCGGTGCGCGATCTCCGTGCGACCCATCTCGAGGCTGAACATCACCGACGTCAGACCATGCTTGACCGACGCCGACCGAAGGAGGTCTAGACCGAACGTCGACTTCCCCTGAGCCGGACGGGCAGCAATCACGATCATCTGCCCGGGGTGCAGGCCATGGGTGAGAGCGTCGAGGTCGGCGAACCCCGTCGGAACCCCCGTGAGCGAAGCGCCGCGATGGCTCGCCGCCTCCACCTCGTCCACGGCTGGCCCCAGGATCTCCGACAGCCGGACGTATTCATCGCGGGAGCGGCCTTCGGTGGCGCCCTGGAGCGTCGAAACCGCCTCGGAGATGATTCCCTTCGTCTCACCTCCTCCGCGGCCGTCAGATCCGCCATAGCCCAGCTCTGAGATGCGGGCCCCGGCATCGACCAGGCGCCTCAACGCGGCACGCTCCGCGACGATCCGCGCGTAATAGCCCGCGTTCGTTGCCGTCGGCACACCGGCGATCAAGTCATGCACGTACACCGGGCCACCGACCCGGTCCAGGTCGCCGCGCTTCTTCAGCTCGTCAGCCACCGTCACCGCATCAGCCGGCTCACCGCGACTCTCCAGCCCGACGATCGCATCGAAGATCGCCTCATGGGCCGGACGGTAAAAGTCCACGCCGCGGATCTGCTCGACGACATCAGCGATCGCATCCTTCGACAGCAGCATGCCGCCCAGCACCGACCGCTCCGCCGCGACATCCTGCGGCGGGCGGCGGGCCTCGAAGTCCCAGCCGTCCGACTGTCGGGGAATCTCGTGGATGCTCACCGGGCGCCTCCCGGCAGGGCGCCGATGCGGGACACGTCGACCTGGCGATGCTGTCGAAGTTCGCCCGCAGCCACCCACGGCGCTGCGCCGGTCAGCGTGAAGCCACCCGCCTCGTAGGCCTCCCGGTCCAGGCGCCCGTTCACGTCAGCCGCGGCCAGGGCGCGCTGCTCGGCCAGATACGCCACGACGTCATCGGGGTCCACGTTCGGGGCCGGCAGGTTGTCGGCGGCCCGCTCCTGGCGCATGCGCTCAACCTCGGCGCAGATGTCGTGAACGCCGATGTAGGGCTGCTGGCGGATCAGGGAGCCGGCGGCATCCAGCGCCTCACGCAGCTCGATGTCTCCCAGCGGCACCGCCCAGAATTTCGGGGTCTCCTCGTCCATCTTCTGTGACGGGGAAAGTTGCGCAATGACCCGACAGAGGCGGGCCGTTTCGGGGAGGTTCATGGTCAGGCTCCAATCTGGCGGATGGTTGCTGTTGCCGCCGGGTGTGAGAGTCGTTCCCATGCGGCGAACATTGCGCGGCGTGCTTGGTCGCTCTTCGCGTACGTGTCGTGGGCTTCCCCGAGGAAGCGGTCGACGTCGCGGGCTCTGGCCGCGCCAGCGCGTTGGACTGCGACGAGCAGCACCGGCAGATCGATGCCGTCATCCTTGATGAGTCGCTTCACATGGCGGCCGATAGCTCCGCGCATCGACGTGGTGTGCATGCCGCCACTGGCTTCCACCGCATCGCAGTAGGCGGCCACCAGAACCTGGGCGGGGGCTGCTTCGGGAGGATCGGGGCGGGCGATTTCGAAGAGGCCGTCGCTGGGTTCGTCGTCAGCCCAAGCCGCGTCAGCGGCTTGTGAAGAAGTAGTAGTTCCGAAGTAAGGAACCGAAGGGGTCCGGTCTGGGCCGGACCCTTTGTCGAAAATTCCGGACCCTTTCTCGCCCTGCGCCGGACCCTTTGCGCCTAGAAAGGGTCCGGTCTGGGCTGGACCCTTTACCTCGGAATGGGTCCGGTCTGGGCTGGACCCATTGGCAACCGAAAGGGTCCGGTCTGGGCTGGACCCTTTCGCCTTGCGTTCAGTCGCTCGTCGCGTGTCCGCCGACGCCAGCCGGTGCGCCAGTTCCTCCTCCTTAGGGATGCCAGGGCTGCCCTTGAACGCGTCCGCCCCCGGACAAACTCCGCCCCGTCGGACCGACAGCGACCCCTTCTCGTCGCCGGCGTCCGGGAACACCTTGTAGGACGCGCGGCGACCTCGGTGCCCCTGCTCCACCTGCATGAGCAGGCCCCACTTCTGAAGGTCCACAAGGATGGCCAGTGCCTGCGACCTGGCAGCCCCGGTCCATGCGCGAATGGCATCCAGTCCCGGGTAGCCGATCCTGGATCCGTCATCGGCGCTGTCGCAGATCTTCATCAGCGCCAGCTTGTGCTTCTCCGGGATGTCCATGTAGCCAGCGACGATGAGTAGGTGCGCGCTCACCGGAGCTTCGCACCCTTGCTGGAATTGCAAGAGGTGCAGAGCGTCTGGAAGTTCTCCGGCCCATCCACGCCACCCTTTGACTTCGGGAAGACATGGTCCACCTCAAGGCCGCGGTGCAGCGGGCGGCCCGTGGCGGTGAGGGGGATGTCGTCGCCCAACCCCCAGCCGCAGGCAACGCAGCGCCAGCTGTCCCGCTCGAAGACCGACTTCCGACCTTCGGCCAACGGCTTGGCGTTCTTGCTCGCCCGAGCCACTTCGGCAAGCAGGGTGTCCTGGGCTACTTCACGTATCACGGGCGATCGCCTCGCGAGCAGGTCCCAGGCGCCAGCTACTCGGCGAGGCTGGGCCCCGAGTCGCTGCCACTCGTAGTACTTCGCGTGGAAGACCTCGCCTTCCTCGTCATCCACCCTCACAAAACCCGACAGTTCCAGTTCGGCAAGGGCTGAGACGATGCCCTCCTCGGAGGCGTGAGTCGACCAGGTGCCCGACCAGCGGCGCGCAGTCAGCACAGCTACGCCGTCCGCCTTCAGGTCGAATGACGCGGTGAGGCTGAACAATGCCCACTGGGCCCCGATGCTAAGCCGGCCGAACTCGGGGTCACGCTGTAGGGCGATGGGGATACTTCGAATGCTCATGCGTCACCGCCCTCGGTGTCATCCCAATACCCACCGGGCATCCCCCACAGGACGCCCCAGGGCTTTTCGCGGGCGATGAGGCCGACGTCGGCCGGCGGGAGGCAGGTAACCTTGCCGCCGTTGATGCGCTGGTGCTTGTCGAACCCCGACGAGACGAAGACCTCGTGGCAACCCGAGCAGTGCGCGCGAGTCAGGCCGGTCCAGGACTGGCCACAGGCGCCGTGGAAGATGAGCTGACTCATGACGCCACCGCCATGTCCCCGCGCGCCTCGATGAGGGCCTGGCGGGCTCGACGCACGGTCAGTGCGGAGCATCCGACCCGACGGGCGACCCCTGCGGGTGTTCCGCCATCCTCGAGGAGTCGCCAGATGACTGCTCGACGTTCGGCGGGCCCGAGGTAGCCAGTGCCGGTGGTCAGGAAACGATCGACGTCGTGCTGGCTGTAGGGCTGTTCGGTGAGTTTCACCCCCTGCCCGCGTTCAATGGGCTCACTTACTGCGCGGGCATTGCGGGCGTTGCTAGCCTCAGACACGAGACCTCCTGTAGTGGTGCATGGACATGGGCCTGCTCGGTGGTGCCTCAGCTGCGATCCCCGCTCCGGCCAAGGAATGAGGGGGTCGCAGTTTCGTTTCTGAGCCGCTTCTGATCCTATCCCATTGGCTACTGATCCAACTCTGATGGCGTGGGTTGATTGCGTGGCTACCAGACGACCGACCCTTGCTCGACGTTCATGCTGCGCGCTCGATCGGCTCGCCGCTGATGCACTCGACGAGCGCTGAGACGAGCACCTCGGCCACCGGTGGGGTGACCGCGTTGCCCAGCTGTTTGACCTTGTCGCGCTTGGAGCCGAGGACGATGTAGCCCGGGACGAACGCCATACCGGCGTGGATCTCGTGGGGTTCGAGCATTCGGAAGAGACAGTCTTCGACCGCGGGCAGGCCCTGGCCGGTCAGCACGCCGTCGCCCTGGACCGTGGTCTGAGTCGGCATCGGCATCTGGTGGTGGTTGCGGAGCGCACCGCTGTCGTAGCCGTACATCGCGGCCCACGCCTGCATGGTCACGAGCCCGTGATGGTTCCCGGACGCCGTGATCGTGGCCAGGGACTCGCTGATGGGCCGGTGATCGGAGCCGCCACCGCGCAGCTCGGTGATGAACGGTGGGATGAGGAGGCCTGTCTCGTTCCGGGTCGTCATTGTCCGCAGGTGCTCGGCCACGGCGCCCGCCTGCTTACCGTCGCGCCCCTCGACCGGCACGAGAAGCGGTGGAACCAGGACCCCTTCCGTCTCCCGGGTGGTGCGCGCCCGCATCGGCTGGGAGAGCGGCTGTCCTGTGTCGTTCCATGTGCCGCCTGCGGGCATGAGCATCGGGGGAACGGCCAGCGCCTTGGATGCCGACGTGTGCAGCGTCTTCAGCGGCTCGTCCATCGGCCAGGTCCGGACGCCCGGGCGGCGCTCGAACGTGTTGCCTGCGGCCTCCAGGCTGATCGGCCGGGCGTACTTCTCGATCCCGGCCCGGATCCGTGCGAGCGTCTTGTCCGCCAGCGGCTTGGCCCGGTCGCCGATCCGCGTCCCGGGCAGCGTCCAGTCGATGGCCGCAGCGGCCGGGACGAAGACGGGCTCGACGATCTGTCCACGGCAGGAGACGGTTGGGCACCGGTAGACGTACTGCTGCCGGTACCGGCCCATGTCGGTGCCCGGCTTCTTCCAGGACTGCACGGCCGCGACGTCACGGTCGCAGGTCGGACAGTGCGCGGACGGGCGGAGCCACCGGTCCCAGTCGGGATCGCGACCGATCTTGGTGTGCCAGTAGGCCAGGTACAGGCGGTCGCGGGACTGCGGGGCCCGGGGTGCCCTGGTCGACTCGGCGTGCATGCTGTTCAGCGCGATCAGGCGGGTCCGGTAGCCGATTTTTTCGATCCGGGACCGCCAGGCGTGCCAGTGCTCCCACTTCCGAATGTCCGTCACGTTCTCCACGACGCCGGCCAGCACGGGCTGCTGCCGGAGGTCCATGCCTTCGAGGTAGCGGATGACGTCCTGCATGAGCGCCCGGGACCGCATGACGTCGTCTTCGATCTCCGTGTCACCGAAGAGACCCGGCTGCTTGCTGCCGTCGTAGTCGACCTTCTTTCCCTTGGCCACGGACCAATTCGTGCACTCCGGCGAGGCCCAGAAGATCTCCGCGTACGGGTGCCCGGCCACGTCGAGGTCCTTGATGTCGCCTCTGAAGTGCTCGACGTCCGGGAAGTTTGCCGAGTGCGTGGCGATGGCTTGCTCGTTGTGGTTGGCGGCGAGGACGGGTTCGACCCCGGGGACAGTGTGTGCGCCCTGGGTGGCCCCACCAGCACCGCAGAACCAGTCGTTTAGTCGAAGCATCAGATTGTTCCCCTGTTCGTGGTCTGTCGGCCGGCGCTCACCGGATCACCTGGCAGTGCACCTTGATGGGTTTCGTTCCTCCGAGCCGCTTGTGGATTTCGGCGATCCCGGGGCCGGTGATGACGAGGTGGTCGGCGTCCTGGTCGAGGTATGTCCATGCGGCTCTGGTGATTTCACGGTCGACGTGGGCGCCGCGGATCCAGCCGTGTTGGCGGAACGCGGCGTGGAGGTCGCGGACGGTCACGTACAGGCCGGAGGCGTTGAGGATGCAGGCGGCCTGCTCGATGGTCCACGTGCCGTGCATGTTGCGCACGGATGGGGTGCCGTCGAGGACGCGGGTCACAGGGCGTCCTCTCGCCGTACCGCGATCGCCAGCGCGGCACGAAGCCACCCGACCATGAATTCCCGCTTCACCGACACCTGCGGCACCCACCACGTGGGCGGGCCCGTCATGAGGGACGCGTAGATGGCGTACGGGCCGACCTTGATGCGGCGGTGGGTGTTCTCCTGCCCCGGCGCCATGTTCACCTTGGCCATCACGGAGGCCATTGCCTCCACGATGTCCTGTTCGGTCCACGGCATGCCCTCGTCGCGGCGGAACGTCGTCGTCAGGATTCCGTCACCATTGGGCATGCGAATCAGAAGTGTTCGCCCGTCGTCACTGATCTCGTACGGCATCAGCTTCGTCATGCCGTCGCCTCCACCATGTAGACCAGGCCGGCGTCACGTGGGTGCACCTGGACGGGCTTCTCGTCGCCGTCCAGCAGGACCAGCAGGTGACTGCCGAATGTGCCGACCAACGAGCCATTCCGGCCATCGAACGCGACCTCGCCGCCGTGAAAGGCATCCACGCCGTAGTTGTTCCGGATCCACCGGTAGCCCTCTTCGCGGCGGTCCTCGACGCAAGCCATGCACGCTCGCCAAACAGTCCAGCTCGCGAACCCGAGCTCCCCGCCCGGCGGGAGCGTCTCGTACTGGTAGCGGACGCCCTTCCGGATGCCATTGCACACGTCCCGGCGCATGTCGCAGGAGAACGTTCTACGGGCGGTGCGGGTGGCCTTCATACCGCCACCGCCGCGTACTCGTCGTGGAGCTGCCCGTCCAGCAGTCGGCCCGCTGCCTTCTTCCCGACGCGGCGCATGACGCGGGCGTCCAGTTCGACGACGCACGGATCGACGTTCGGAGTAACCGTCCCAGCGTTGTCGATCCACACGTCCCGGGGAGTCGTCTCTTCCCGAACGCTCAGCGGCCCCATCGCAAGCGGTCGGTACTCACCCCACTGCTTGAAGGCGAAGGGGACGCCGTACTCGTCGCACTGATCTCGCAGCGAGCGGGCCCAGTTGGGGTTCATCGGCCGCGCGGCCGGGCCTGACTCGCCGCCGACGATTACGCCATCCAGGCCGCCGTCAAGGGTCAGCCAGTGCCCGTAAGACAGCTCGCCGCCGAACCCGTCGGCGGAACAGTCGGTGCACCACTGCTGACCGTTCTGGTCGGCGTGAATTTCATCCCGGCCATGGGTGTCACACCGCGGCAGATCGAGATCGATTGGCCCCAGAAGTGGCTCAGCGCTGATCCAGCGAACCGCGGCCGGCGTGGCCAGCAGGGCAGGGATACGGATGTCCGCCCAGTGCTGGTCCTCGACCGAGACGCCGAGATGCAGGTTCCGCAGCGGCCACCGCTTCTGCAACGGCTCGCCCCAGTCCCGGTCGGCGTGCATTCGACGCACCTCGGCCTGAACGTCCGCCTGCAATGCCGGGTCCGACAGGATTGACCGCATGCGGGCGTGGCGTTTCGTCAGCACCAGGAACGTGTGCTGGGGCGCCATGGCCATCACGGCCAGCACCTTGACGATGAAGTCTTGGGGCACGTCCTTGTGGAACAGGTCGGCCTGCGAGTTCACGAAGATGCGCTGCGGCTTGCGCCACTCGATTGGGTCGTTCAAGCGTTCAGGGATCGTGCGGATGTTCCCCGTCCAGTCCAGGCGCCCATCCCGGCGCTCGGTCAAATCAACGTACAGCGGGCCGACCTTCGGGCTCGGGTTGTGCGCGAGGCGGTGGACCGTGCGGATGGCATAACAGCCATCACATCCCGGCGAAACCCGGTCGCAGCCAAGAACGGGAGACCAGGACTTCGTGGCCCATTCGATCTTCGTGTTCGTCGACATCAGAGAGCACCGCTTTCCAGTTCGAGGGCGGTCTGGCCAGCCGCGAGTCGCTGGTGGATTTCAAGGCGTCCGCGGGCGGTCACGCGAACCTGAGGAGAAGCGGCAGTCCGCTCGCCCGTCTTGGGGTGCTCGTAGCTCTGTTCCTTGACGGAGAGCCAGCCGCATTCGATGTACCGCTGGTAGGGGCGACGGTCGGCGCCGATCCACTTCCACTCGCGCAGCCGGGCGAAGAGGCGATGCTCGCCAACATCGAGACCATGGTCGCGCTTGAGGATCTGCGCCGTGTCCCGCACCGACAGATCGCCCTCGACGAGGATTACCCGGTCGACGTATGCAGCCTTCGGTTCGAGCTTGGCGACCTTCTGCTCCGACGCCGCTAGGGCGTCCTCGACCTCGATGACCATCTGAGCCAGCTCCCGGCGGCTGGGCAGGACGGGAGACTGACGCTGGCCCGGGATCGAGTACGCACCGTGCACCCGAAGGACGGGGATCACCTCATGTGTGATCCAGCGCTTGAACGCCTTCGCCTCTGGCTTGCGGCTGCGGAGAACCAGAGACCACATGCCGGGCTCGTTGATGATGCGAACCTGCTGGCTGCCGCCAGGGGTATCGGCAGTGGCGAGACCCTTTTCGTCCCCATCAAGGCTCGCTACGGCGTCGCTGATGTTCTTGATTTCGAGCTCGCGGCAGACGTCCGCCGCCCAGAACCACGGCTTCCCGTCGGAGCCGTTGAAGGCATGCACTTCCCTGCCATTGAAGACGAACGGCGACGTCTTGGCTTCGGCGAGGGTCATCGTGCCGACACCCACTTCCGGACGCCGGAGGGCATCTTCACCCAGCGGCCGGTGGGGGCCGGGTCTTCGTTGGCGTCGGCCTGTGCGTCTTCGGCACGTTCGATGAGCCGCTGCTGGGCCATGGTGCGGATCGTGGCAGGATCAAACTCGGCCGCGTCGCGGTGGTCTTCGCGGATGATGCGTGCCATGTCGGTCTCGCCGGAGCGGCGGAGTGCCTCGTAGACGGCGGGCAAGCTCATGCCGAGCAGTGTCGGCACGTCTGCGGGCTTGTCGCCACGGGCGATGTGGGCGAGTGTTTCGTGGACGGCCCAGTCGCGGGACCTGTTGCAGGTGCCACTGTATCGGCGTTTGTTGACGCGCGGTGGAGTGGCCGTAGCGTTAAGCACGGCAACACCCCCTTCCTGTGTAAGGGGTCCGAGGGCCAGCGTGTCCAGCGCTGGCCTTCAGCTTTATCCGGACGCAGAAGCGCGCCCTCGTGACGGATCGTATCCCACTTTCGCGGTTTCAGATACCGACACAAGGGCGCGCCTCAACCTTCCTACTCGCTGGCCGGGCCCTCCCGCAGATCAGCGAGAAGCTCCGGCAGATCCTCGACCGCAACCAGCACCGGGAACTTCTCGTCCGCCTCCGGGCCCACGATGTTCTCCTGCTCCAGCTCGATCAGGAGATCCGCGGCCTTCACGAACCCGACCCGGAGCTTCCGCTGCAACATCGCCTTCGTGCAGTACTGCTCGGTGACCACCAGCTCGGCCGCAGCGATCAGGAGCTCCAGACCAGCGGCCTCGACCGCGTCCGTCTGGCCGGCCAGCACCTCGACCTCGGCGACGTCGGGCTCCGGGTCACGTGGGGCCGGCACGATCGGCGGGAGCTCGCCCGTACCGATGTCCACGGCCCCAAGCCACTGATCCCACGCCCGGTCGTTCGCCTCCAACTCGGCCAGCGCCAACTCGGCCAGCGGCACCGGCATCAGCGCGCCGCGGAACGACTCCCCGCATGCCATCGCCAAAGCCCCGGCCTTCTCGCCTGTCGGACGGATCGTCAGGACGTTCTCGTACACCTTCGTGGCCGCGTCGAACCGCTTGAGCATCTTCCCGTTGGTGTGCATCGCGCTACTGGTCGCCGTCCCGGCCAGGCCCTGAATCCGACCCATCATGTCGACCAGATTCGGGAACCCGTCGGCGTTCTCGATCCGCGGCCACGACACCGACTTGCCCGGGATCATGCCCGCGACATCGGTCACCACGATGAACCGGTCCGACACCCTGATCTCCAGGAAGTCATCGGCGATGTCGTCTGACGACTTGCCCGCCTTGAACATCGCCAGCATCTCGCCGACCTGCACCCGGGACAGGTCGAAGAACTCGCCGTCATCGTCGTACTCGTTCTCCCACACGGACACACACGCCATGCCCAGCGTGAACCGGTCCGTGGCCGAGAGGAACAGATTCCCCGACCGCACGTAGGCCCGCATCCGGCACAGCTCCGGGAGCAGGTCATCCAGCGACTGGTGCTCCTTCACCGACGTCAGGCCCGCCCGCAGGTCGCGCGCCGACACCTTCAGGATCATCCGGGCCGGCCCCGTGTCCACCGGTGTACCCAGCGCGGACGTGTCGTCCGGAACGATCTCATCCTCAGTCGTTGTCACTTCGTCTTCTCCCCTTGTGGTTTCGTCGTCAAATGCCAGACGCCTGTACCGCAGACGCTGCACTCATAGATGGCCGTGTACGGCCTCGTTGGATCCGCCCAGCCACGCTCCCGGCGATCGCGGTACCGGGCCAGGACTCGGCCAGCTTCCGCCTCGTCCATGCACCGCTTCGAGCAAACCAACCAACTGGTCCGGCGCGGCGGGGGAACACGGCGGCGAGGATGCCGGCGGGGCACGTTAAGGAGCGATTTGGTCAGGGAACGGAATCCACTTCCCGTCCTTGCCCTGCAAGGCGACACCAGACCGCGACCGATGTCCTCCACGGTGGTCGTTCCACGATCGGATCAACGCCCCCACCTGAGCGGGCCCCGGCTTGCTGGTGTACGTGCCGGGATCCAGGGCGTTCAACCACGTGATGGCCTTGCTGACGATCGGCCGCTTCGGGTTCAGCCACTCATCGAAGAACTCCTCCACCGCCTCCGCGGTCACTGCAGGAAGCTCGCTCTGCCGGACGATGATTGCCGCCGCAGAATGCAGCGACGCCGCCGAGAACGCCGTCCGCTTGACCGCCTTCGGCCCCGCCAGACCGATAGCCCACAGGATCAGTTTCTCCTCGGCCTTCTGGGCTTCCATCGTTGCGAGCTTCGCCGGGAAGGCGCCACCGCTCCTGTTGCCCATGCTCGCCTGCAGGGCGCCCTCGTCGAACGCCCGAAGGTTGCGCGCCACAGGTGCCTGCTTTCCGGGGACAGGCACGCCGTTCAGGCCCATCTGCTGGGCCGCGGTCCTGTTCTTGCCGTTGTCCAGATGGTTCTGGTCATCTGGATCGTGGCCGCGGCTCACAATGAACTCTTGCCCCAAGCCCGCAGCAATGACCGCGTGCAGCCGATGCTGACCGTCGATCAAGGCGCCGTTCCAGTCAATATGCAGAGTGCTGCAGCGGGAACGCCAACGGCCGGCCTTCATGTCGCCCGCATACTGCTTCACCTTGTCATGCCCCAGCAGGCGGTTCTTCTTCTGTGTGGCAAGCAGTGCGGTAGCCCTCGCCGGATCGATGACCTCTACCGAAACGTCATTGCTCTTGCCCATCTCAGCTCCTTGTTTCATCGACACTGATGTGTCGCCCCCGCGCCCGGAGATCGGCCGGGCGCGAGAGCCACACGTCAGAGCCCTGCGGGATGCAGCAGCCGCGCCGCCAGGGCCAGCGCCCCTGGCGTCCACTCGACCGCCGACGCCCGCAGCAGCGCGACCTGGTCCTTGCCCACAGGGCGGACCCAGCCACACCCGCACCCGCCACACGGCCACATCAGAATCAGGCCATGCTCGTCCGAGGTCACCCGGCACACCGCAGCCGGGAGCTCAGCGGCCAGCCAGCACGACTCCGACGCGCACACCACCCGCACCACACACCGGGGCGCGGTCACGAGGGATCTAGCGGCTCGAACACCATCCGCATCGACAACGGCCCCTTACCCGGCTCGCGCCGGCAGTCCGGGCCCAGCACGTGCTTGTCGTTGTCGTCCGGGAGGACCCCAGCATCAACCACGCCGTCGAGAAGTGCTTTCGCCGTTGGGTAGAGGTTCGCAACGTCGCGCCGGTGCAACGTCGGAAACGTGAACCACACCGTGATCGCCGCACGCTCCATCAGCGGCAACCCGCCACGATTCCGGGCCGAAGAGGCCATCAACTTGGCCACGCCCCGCCAGTGCTTCGTCTTGCGATGACGCACCCGCCAGTGGGTGCGGTCGTTCGCGTTGATGAACAGCTTCACGTCAGCGACCGGGAAGACCAGCTCGAACCTGGTCTCGACATGGGTCATGCCGGGACCGTCGCTTCCCGCTCGACACGGCGGACGACCACCCACAGCATCGGCCAGTCCACCGTCGACAGCCGCTCATCCACGTCACCGATCAACGCACGATCCAGCAACAGCGCCGCCTCGTCGAGATTGCCCGCAGCGCTGTTGCTGACCGTCTCGTCGACCAGCCACGGGTCATCGCGGAGCATCTCCGCGGCACGACGGAACCGGGGGCCGCCCGGCTCGCGGATCACTTCGGCTCCGGAACGACGTCGCCAGGCGCTCGGGCCACAATCAGGTCCAACTCGGCCGCCGGGTCCTCGCACGCCATGACCTCAGCCAGCTCCAACAGCAGCTTGTCGGCCTCCGCGTACGTCATGTCCGTCGAAGACGCCACCTCACGCCCGATGACAGCCGCCGTAACGCGAGCCTTGCGTTCCCGCGCAGTGACCTTCAGCGCCTTCCAGATCTCACCCAGCGCTGCCACCTGCTCCTGGTCGATCATCTCGACCGAACCGCTGACGTCCGCCCGAGCTTGCGGCTCGCCACTCTCGATGGCTGTCGCCTCGACCTCCGGCGCACGCTGGTCCGGGATCGCCTCCAGCGCCCGCCCGGCAACCTTCGCCCGGCCGGGACGCGCCTCCGTGACCTGGTAGACGCCGTCCTCCAGCTCCTCCGCGCAGTACGGGATACCGAGGATTGCGTCAGCCGCGATGAGCCGCGCACACTCCGACGTCGCACGCGCCACCAGCATCGCGCCCGGCTGCTTCTTCCAGTTGTCCTTCGACAAGAGCTGGAGACCACGGGCCCGGTCCAGATCCCACGTCGACGTCTGCCACTCGTCCTGGCCCACCCGCCGGCCGCGGACGACGGCCCGGACGCCCGTCTGCTCGACGACCTCGATCGTGTGGCCACGGGACTGCACGATGGCCCGCAACGTGATCGCGCGAGGCGCAGCCTGGCCCTGGATGACATCGAATGCCTTCAGTGCAGCCATCGGCGAGAGACCGACCTCCGAACCAGCGAGGATCGCGGCAGTCGCCTCGAACGGCTTCCGCTGGTACGCGGCCGGGCAGAACGTGGTCTCACAGATCTTCTGCGCGACCTTGTAGACCGCGTCGGCGGCCTGCGTCCACTGGATCAGGCCGTCCAGGTTCCCACTGGCTTCGGGAACCTCGGGCATGGTGTAAGTCTCGACAGTCACAGGTCGTCCCCCTCGTAGCGTGCCCACCGCGGCGGGCTGATGGTCTGAATCTCTTCGGTGTAACCGGGCCAGATCCCCGACTCCCGGCAGTTGGCCCACCGCTCCATGCCCGCCCGGTTGCGGCGCTCTCCCCGGTCCAGGAACGCGTCATCGAGCTCGACCACGGCCACGAAGTGCGGCGCCTCGGTCTCGACGAAAACGAACAGGAACGGCGGGTTGTCATCGTGCCCGGTGGAGCGGATCGCCGCCCGATACCAGTCGTCCTGCTGGTCATACCCGTAGCTGTAAACAGCTTTCGCGATCGCCTCAGGTGACGCATCGTTCGTCGTCTTCAGGTCCGCGGGGATGTCACCAAACCAGTCGAGCATCGCCCGACGCGTGATCCCGTGCTCCTCGTCATCCCAGAAGATCGACTGCTCAGCCAGGCCATTCCCGTCCTTGAACAGCCCCAGTTCACGGACCCGCTTGTGGGAGAGGACCGCTCGGGCCATGGCCTTCGCCTTCAGCAGATCCTTCGTCAAGATTGGCGTCTTGCCCTCGGCGCGTGCCGCATCCCGCTCGGCCTGCGCCGCTTTGGTCTGCCATGACGACGCCTCGACCTCGACCACTTCGGCGCCCTTGCCGAGCACGTGCAGGTGGGTAACGGTGCCCAGGTCGTATGCGTCCTTGAACTGCGGGTGCTTGCGCTCCCACTGCACGCGCCGCGGCCCGCCCGGCTTGAGAATGCGCCTCGCTGTCGACGACGACATCGAGCCGTTTGGTGTCGGGTCTGACAGGTACACCCTCTCCGGTAGGTCATACATGCCGGGCTCGGTGATGACCGTCGGGTGGCCGGCGCCCAGTTCCGCGACGCTCACGACAACGTCCGGTAGCGCTCGGGTGTGACGCGCTGGGTTTCATCGACAGCGCCCAGCTCATCCAGGATCTCCCGGACATGCTGCAAGGTCTGCGGGCGGCGTTCGGCCAGCAGCTCGAACAGTTCCGGGACCTGCTGGAATGCCACATAGGACTCGTTGAAAATCCGGGCCCGAGTAACCATCCTCCCACCGAGCTCGAACTCCTCGATCGGGAACTCCCACGCACAGCCACCGCCGCGCGCCGAAGCCGAGACCATGATCTCGGGGTACTTCCTCGCGGCACCCGTTCGCCTCAGTGTCTCGGCGTACCAGGCCTCATCGCAGATCAGGTAGCCGAGGAACGTGTCATCGGGAAGGTTCACAGTTCAACTCCAATCGGTTCCCAGATTTGCGCTACGGTCCGGGCGCGCTTGACGAGGAAGGCGCGGATCTCTGGCTCCTGGTCGCGGGTCACGTCGATGTGCGCGGACATGCAGATGGCCTTGCGCTGCAAGATGAAGAACAGGTTGATTCGCTCCGACGGGATCTCTTCGCCATCCTCATAATCGGTCGGGTCAGGGGTGAACCAGTCCCACCGGTAGATCAGGTTCAGGTCCTCGTCCGACGAGCCGAGTTCGCTCATGAACTCAGCCCAGGACGCCCATCGGTGCGCGTGATCGCGCTTGTAGTAGTTGCCTTCGCATGCGTAGTACGGGTGGTCGTAATCCCAGAGGTGCAGACGGTCCGCGCTCATCGCTCCTCACCCGCCAGCAGCTTCACGAAGTCCAGCACCTGATCGACGTTTACAGGCTCGCGATCCAGAATCTCGTACCACTGGCCCGACTGGTCGAGCCCGATGACCCTGTTGAACTCCTGGCCCGACGGGTACCTGATGGTGGCTAGCACGGCCTTGCCGGGAGTGGTGGGGAGGGCCTTGATGGGTCGGGTTGCCGACGCTTCCTGCAACACCAGCCACCCACCCGCCGCGTCGGCTGCCAGCAGTCCGTCACTCCAGTGCCCTTCGTCGGTGCGATCACTCCTGAACACGAACGACGCCGAGACCACATCCCCATCACGCATCTCACTCAGCGGCACCTCGCGGGCCTCCGCCGTCGATGGCCGGGCGATCGAAACCTTGCGATCCGTGACATGGATTTCCTGCCTGCTGTGATCCACGTCGTCCACCCAGAACCCCGGCAGTCCGCTGTGCTTACCGACGCTGGCCACGGTCCCGGTGATGGTGACTTTGTCGCCCTGCTTCACGTCGTCGTGGATGGGTGGGCCATCCTCGGCGACCGTTGCGTCAGGAATGCCACCCGTCGGAACCTCCTGCGACTTCGGCTGTGGGGCATGGGATTCGGTGGGCTGGTCGGGCAGGGAGACGAGGGTGAGGGGTCCGTACCCCTTTGCGCTGGACCAGCCAGTCAGGGTCGAGCCCGCACTCACCCAAGTGGCCCTGTGCGTCCACAGGTCCCCGTCGCGATCCTTGACCGCCGAACCCACGGGTGGCTCGCCCATCTCGGGGGTGACCACCTCGCCGACGACGAAGGTGGGCCGGGCCTCGGAATCGGAAACGTAGATGACATCCACGCCATTCGTGGTAGCCATGGCCAGGAGGTCGGCCCACGAATAGCGGTTCATGTCAGACAGGTCGAACCAGCTACCGTCGGTGCCGCGCCGGAAGTAGCCGTGGCCGACGCGAACCGTGGTCCCGATCGGAGGCTCCTCAGTGACCCCCTCGCCGACCTGCCAGACGGGAGCGACCTCATCCGCCCAGCAGGGGCCACCGTCGGTGGTCCCGGCAAACTGATCACCGAGATCCACCGTCGGACCGTCGTGCTCGGGGTTGTCCATGAGCTTGCCGACCAGACCGACATGAGCCGCGGTCGTGCATCCGACTACGCGCACGGTGTCGCCGATCTTGAGGTCGAACGACTTAGCAGCGGCGGCAGCCGCGCCCGTCTCCTGATCGACCCATGGGCCGTAACCGATGGAGATGTCGCGGTGGACGATGCGCGTCCCTTCCGGAAAAACGAGCTCCTGCGGGCGGTCCCAGTTCTTCGCCTCCAGACCACGGCCATCGCGAGTCCAGTTCTGGTCACCGTCTATGCGGTACTCGCCAGATGGCAGCAAGTGCGCCCACTGGCGAGCCTGCGTCGGGTCGTCGGGGTAGCTGCGATCCGAACCAGACTCGACCAGGGCTGTGATGTTCAGGCCGTGCCGGTAGTCGTTGCTCACGCCGCACTCCCGACCCGCTGCGCCGGCACGACCGGGGTGGGCGCGTACAGCACCTCGACGACGGCGACGATCTCCGAATCGCGGACCCAGCCACGGAAGTCGTCGACCTCCGCCGGGATAATCCACATGTTCTGCGCCTCGCCCGCGATCTTCACCATGACCACGACGTCCTCGCGGGACTTGCACCCGCGCTCCGTCGCGACCTGGGCGCGGATCATCGTCTCCGGCGGCATCGGCGCCGGATCCAAGACCGGCACGGCGCTCTCGACCTGTGTCAGACTCACTGTGATCTCCTCATCTGGGCATGGCGGTGCCCTGGTAATGGGTTGGTGGGCGGCGGCCCCGACGCGATCAGCAGCCGGGCGCCGCCGCCAGCTCTTAGGCGGCCTTCGAGGCCGCGGTGATGTCCCGCAGGTGGACGATCTGCTCGCCCGTGAATCCGGCCGCTTCCAGGAGCCCGTACACGGGAGCCTTTGCGGCCCGGCCGTCGCCGACCAGAGGGAACGGGAGCATTCCCCGGCGTCGCAGGAAGTACGTGGTGCTCGGGTCGCGGCGGAAGAACGCCCCCGCCTGAGCGAGCGGCAACGAGATGTCCCCGTCCAGAAGGTCCCGCAACGCGATCCCTGGGGCGTCGCCGATCAGGTCGAGCACTCGGGCGTCCGGCCCGAAGTGGTCGATGAGGTCGATGGTGAGGGCCTGGTGGCAGCGCTCCCCTACCGACAGGAGCCGGAACGGGAGTCGCTGGGCTCGCTTGGCGCGGAACGCCGCGGACCGGTCGAGTCCGTGCGCTCGGGCAGCGGTCAGGAACGGGACGGTCAGGGGCAGCGGCAGGAGCACCGATAGGTCAGTCGCCCTGCTCACTGGGTCCCCCGTCCGGCCAGGATGGAGCCTCGCCCGGTTGGGTCAATTTCCCGGGGCCCGACAGGCATTGTACGACGCGCCTGTGGGATTAGATCCAACCCTTTGGACGTGCGGGAAACGCTCTCGAAGAAGCGATCGAACTCCAGACGCGGACTGATTGCAGCGAGGATCGCTTCCGCGACGAACGCTTTGACGCGGGCTTCGCCGCGGATGACCTTATTGATCTGGACGGCAGTCAGCGGGACGACCTCAGCCAGTCCATCGACCGTCAGACCGACGGCATCCAGGCGGTATCCCAGCTCAACCCCGCGGCGCAGGATCACCCACTGGATACGTTCGGCCATGCTCTGCCCCCATGCCACCCGTAGTACGCCTTGCGCACCCTTGCTTCTGATACTTCAAGAGTAGGACCTAATCCTACTCTGGTCAATCTGCGACGCGCCTTTCCCGCGACTACCTGCCCGGATGGACGGGGATCTCGTCCGACGTTCACGATCGGTTCGTAACTCAACTTTTGTAGGCTGGCCCCCAGCCGTGTTTGCCATAAGCGATGAATGACCGGAGCATCCACCTATGCCCACCAAGCCCGATATGCCGCGCCGACACGAGGTGCTCCGCGACGCAGCCGCCCGCATCACCGACGAAAAACCCGGCCCCTGGCTCGCCAAAGCCGCAGGCGTCGACAAGACCACCGCCTACCGCATGCTCGACCCCGACGAGCAATTCACCGACATCCCCCGCACCAAGAACGTCAAGGCCGTCGCCGCGTCACTGCGCCTGCCCGAGTGGGACGTCCTCGCACTCTTCGCCCGCGAGGTCGGCATCAAAGACACCGCCAGCGCCAGCACCTTCACGGCAGGCCTCGACGCACGCGCCCACACCCTCACCGGATCCAAAAGGCGCGCCGCCCACATGGTCATCTCCCTCCTCTGCGATCAGCAGGAAGAAGAGACCCGCCTACGCGCCCTCCTCGCCGAGCACGGCATCGACCCCGACGCCTGAGCGCTCATGCCACGCGCCTGGTCCGAAGCCAAAAAGGACTGCTCCCGCCACCCGAAGAAGGACAAGCGGGGGCGCTGGTGCTCCTGCCCCGTCGGATGGCGCTACCGCATGGGGCTACCCGACCCGGCAACCGGTCTCCTGGGCAAACCACAGTGGTCAGAGACCTTCCCCACGCGCGAGCTCGCAGACCAGGACCAGCGCGACAAGCGCACCGCCATCAGCGATGGCACGTACGCCCACGACCGCGGGCTAACCCTGGCCCAGTTCCTCGAGCAGTGGATCGCCGGCCTGCGCGCCACGGCCTTCGACCCCGGCGACCCCGAGCGCGTTGAAGGCCTGCGACCCAACACCGTCAACGGCTACGAGAACCAGCTCGCCATCCACGTCATCCCCTACATCGGGCACGTGCGTCTCGGACAGCTTCGACCCCACCACATCCAGCAGGTCGCCAAAGCGCTGTCCACGTACACGTACCAGTCGAGCCCCGCGAAGCCCCCCAAGCGACTGGCGGCGGTCACACGCAAAACGATCATCGGTATCCTGCACACGGCACTCGGCCACGCCGTCGACGGCAACCTCATCACTCAGAACTGGGTCGACCGGTCCAAGCCCATCCAGGTCGTCACCCGCCCGCCCGTCGACGTCGGCCGGGAAATCTCCGGGACGTTCCTTGAGCGGATCGCCGGCGACCGCCTCGAGGCCATGTGGTGGTCGTACGTGCTGTGGCCCACGCGGCGCTCCGAGATCCTGGGCCTGCGATGGGACGACCGCGACCCCTCCGGCCAGCAGTTCAGCGTGCGCCGCGCCCTGGTACGGGAGCCCGGATCATGGGCGTGCCCCTTCTGCGGCAGCGCCCATCAGGGAATCTACTTCGGCCCACCCAAGTCTCAGGCGGGCCGGCGCATCCTGCCGATCATCGGGTCCATGGGTGCCCGCCTGGACGCACACCACGCCCAGCAGTCCCTCGAGCGTGACCGGTACGGGCCCGACTACGCCGACCATGGTCTGGTGTTTTGTCAGGTCGACGGGCGGCCACTTCAGCCGGGCAACATCTCGCGGACCTTCTCCCGCATCATGCAAGATGTGATCGTGCCCGGGACCAGCAGGACAGCGACGCTGAAGCATTTGCGGTCCTCTGCCGTCACGGCCCTGCACGAGGCAGGGTCGGACCTTGAGGTGATCACCGCGGTCGCAGGTCACACGCCCGACGGCGCGGTCACGAAGAAGCACTATCTGACCGTGCGGGCCGAGCGTGCACGCCCGGTGCTCGAGGCGATCGCGGCCCAGCTTGAGACCGGCCGCGGCACCAAGACGACCGCCGATGTGCGTAGTGACCGGCAAAGTGACCAGCGCCGCCCGGAGAACGCCCCAGATCTTGTCCTGGATCTGGAAGCGCCTGTAGCAGAACAGCTATCTGACGCCAGCACTCACCCCAGCCGAGACTGAGCCTACTCCGGCAAACTAGGCTCAGCCCCGACGCAACCACCAGCCCCTGCAGGAGAAGCGCATGAGCCCTACGCAGCCGTCGTACCAGGTCACCGACCCCGCTACCGGTGAGGTGCTGAAGACTTTCCCCTTCGCGACGGACGCCGAGATCGAGTCGGCGATCGCCGGAGCCCACACGGCCTTCACCGCCTGGCGGGGCCGCTCGCTCGAAGAGCGCGCCGCCGTGGTGAAGCGCGTGGCCGAGCTGTTCGGCGAGCGCGCCGACGAGCTGGCGAAGCTGTCGCAGCAGGAGATGGGCAAGGCCTACGACGAGGGCAAGGAGGAGTCGGAGTTCAGCCAGGCGATCTTCGACTACTACGCCACCGAGGGTCCGCGGCTGGGTGCCGACCAGACGATCCCGACCAGCAGCGACACCGGTGGCACGGCCGTGGTCGAGCGTCGCCCGGTGGGCCCGGTGCTGGGCATCATGCCGTGGAACTTCCCGACCTACCAGATCGCCCGGTTCGCGGCGCCCAACCTGGTGCTGGGCAACACGGTGATCCTCAAGCACGCCGAGAGCGTGCCGCAGGTGGCGCTGGCCGTCGAGCAGATCATGAAGGACGCGGGTGTCCCCGAGGGTGCGTACGTCAACGTCTTCGCCACGCACGAGCAGATCGAGACGATCATCGCCGACCGGCGCGTGCAGGGCGTGTCGCTGACCGGTTCGGAGCGGGCCGGCGCCGTGGTGGCGCAGCTGGCGGGCAAGTACCTGAAGAAGTGCGTGCTGGAGCTGGGTGGCTCCGACCCGATGGTGGTGCTGGACACCGACGACGTGGCGAAGCTGGCCGCCACGGCGTGGGACTTCCGGGTCTACAACAACGGGCAGGTCTGCAACTCGAACAAGCGCATGATCGTGATGGACTCGGTGTACGACGAGTTCGTCGCACAGCTGACCGAGAAGGCGAAGGCGATCGACGCGTCCACCCACGCCCCGATGTCCTCGCGGCGGGCCGCGGAGTCGATCGACGAGCAGGTGCAGGAGGCTGTCGGCCAGGGCGCGACCCTGCACGCCGGTGGGGTGCTGGGTGAGGGCCCGGCGGCCCACTACTCCCCCGCCGTGCTCACGGGCGTGACGCCGAAGATGCGGGCCTACAGCGAGGAGCTGTTCGGGCCGGTCGCGGTGGTCTACAAGGTCAGCAGTGAGGACGAGGCGGTCGAGCTGGCGAACGCCACCCGTTTCGGTCTGGGTGGTTCGGTCTTCAGTGTCGACACCGAGCGCGCCAAGCGCATCGCCCGTCGTCTGGACGTCGGCATGACCAACGTCAACACCCCGGCCGGCGAGGCCGCGGAGCTGCCCTTCGGCGGCACCAAGAGCTCGGGCTTCGGCCGGGAGCTGGGCCCACTGGGCTTCGACGAGTTCTGCAACAAGCGGCTGTACTACATCGCCGACTGACGCGTAGGGCGGGAGGGACGCTCAGCGCCCCTCCCGCATTCCATCCCGCACGAACCGGGGGTCGGGGGGAAGAAGTAGCGAGAGAGACCGCACCAGAGCCGGTTCCAGCTCGGTCTCGGGGTTCTCGACCCAGTACTCGTGCGCGGTGAGCATGGCCGCGACCAGGGCCTGCCCGACCGCCAGCGGGAAGAAGCCGGCCTCGTCGAGCCCCGTCTGCCGGGCCGCGAAAGCCCTTCCCTGGCTGCGCCATTCCTGGAAGGCGCCCCAGATCTGGGCCTGCACGGCCGGGGTACTGAACACCAGTTGCGCCCGGTGCAGGGCCCATTCGCGCTGCGCGGGCGAGGTGATGCGATGTGTGGTCAGCGCGGCCTGGATGATCACCTGGTCGTAGGGCAGGGCCGGGTCGGCGTGGGCCAGGAGTTTGGCGAACTGCTCGTTCTCACCCGGGGTCTCCACCCACAGCACATCCGACTTCGTCGAGAAGTACCGGAAGAAGGTGCGCCGGCTCACCCCGGCCGCGACCGCGATGTCCTCGACGGTCACGTTCTCGAAGCCACGTTCCAGAAACAGCCGCTGCGCCGTGTCGGCCAGCTCCCGCACGCTGGTCGTGGCCGGGCGGCCACCTGGAGGTCGCGTCATGGAAGTCATGGTGCGGCCGACGGCGCCTCACAACAAACCGTGACATGAAATGGTGCATCACGGGGTGGACAGGTGCAAACCGCCTTCGTTAAGTTACGTCACACTGTGCCATAACTTCTCTCCCCCACCATCGAAGGAGCCTCATGGGCCGCGTCGAAGGCAAGGTCGCGTTCATCACCGGAGCTGCTCGCGGGCAGGGCCGTAGCCACGCGATCAAGCTGGCCGAGGAGGGTGCCGACATCATCGCCGTCGACATCGTCGACCAGGTCGAGTCCGCCCCGTACGCCACGGCCACGGCCGAGGACCTGGCCGAGACGGTCAAGGCCGTCGAGGCCCTGGACCGCCGCATCATCGCCCGCACGGCCGACATCCGTGACCTGGCCGCGCTGACCGCCGTCGCCCAGGAGGGTGTCGCGGAGTTCGGCCGTCTCGACATCGTCCTGGCCAACGCCGGTATCTCGAGCATGGCCCCGCTGCTGGACCTCACCGAGGACCAGTGGAACGAAATGATCGACATCAACCTGTCCGGCGCCTGGAAGACCCTCAAGGCGACCGTTCCCCACATCATCAACGGTGGACGGGGTGGCTCGGTGGTCATCACCAGCTCGCTGGCCGCGATGGTCGCCAACGGCAACAACGGCCACTACTCGGCCGCCAAGGCCGGTCTGGTCTCGCTGATGAAGACCGCCGCGAAGGAGTGGGCACCCCACAACATCCGGGTCAACACCATCCACCCCACCACGGTGCAGACCCCGATGATCCTGAACGATGCCACCTACGCGCTGTTCCGCCCCGACCTGGAGAAGCCGGGCTACGACGACTTTATCGTCGCCGCCAACACGCTCAACGCCCTCCCGGTGCCGGTGACCGAACCGATCGACATCACCAACGCGGTCATGTACCTGGTGACCGACGACGGCCGTTACGTCACCGGCACGACGCACGTCGTCGACGCCGGCGGCGCCCTGTAGTTCCGGGTGCAGACGGCGCCGGTCCTCCCGGCGCCGTCTACTGGCCCTTCAAGGCCTCCAGCGCCACGGGCAGTGCCGGGTTCTGACTGTCCCGAGCCCAGAGAAGATGCAGTTCAACCGGTTTCGGCGTCGGGGTGGCAAACGGCAGAAAGCTCACCCCGTCCACCCGGATCAACTCGGTGCTGTGCGGCACCAGGGCAACGCCTCTTCCCCCCTGGACCAGCCAGACCATGGTGAGGATCTGACTGACCGAGTGCACGACGTTGTCGTGCCGCACCGGCATCAGCCCCACCACCAGGTCGTAGAAGTACCGGGCCTTCGCGTCCGAGTGCATGATCAGCGGCTCGGCGACCAGATCGTCCGGCTGCACCGCACGATCCAGTTGCGTCAGCGGGTGGGTGTCGGGAACGGCGACCACCAGCGCCTCGCGCATCAGTAACCGGTGCCCGAACAGTGCCGCGTCGAACGGCGGACGCGCCAGCCCCAGATCGATCTCGTGGGTCTGTACCGCCTCCACCTGGTCGCGGCTGACCATCTCGAACAGCTCCAGCTCCAGATCGGGCAGCCGGGCGGAGAGATGGTTGAGCAGCCGCGGCAGCACCCCGTAGCCCGCGCCGGCGGTGAAGCCCACCCGTAACGTGCCGGCCGAACCCTCCGAGATGCGCCGCGCCTGCTGCGGCGCGCTCTCCGCGAGCGCCAGCAGCCGCCGGGCCTCCCCGTAGAACGCGGTCCCGGCCGGCGTCAGCCGCACGCCGCGGCTGTCCCGGTCGAACAGCCGCACACCCACCTCCCGTTCCAGTTTCTGCACCAGGCGGGACAACGGGGGCTGGGTCATCGACAGCCGGGTGGCCGCCCGGCCGAAGTGCAGTTCCTCGGCCACGGCGACGAAACCGCGTAGCTGCTCGAACGAGAACATGGCGCCGGACGGTACGCGAGATCCCGGCCCATCGATACCCGTACGGCATGATGGAGCGGTCGGCGGTTACGCCGTGGGTATCTTCCGGAAGGCCGGCATGACAGACCCGATCCTCCCGCCCCTGGAACTGCACGCCGGTGAGCCGGCCTACGGACCGCGGCGCTGGTGGGGCGGCCCGCTCGACGTGGAAGGGCTCGCCCTGGCCTCGACCGGGCTGGCCTGCGCGGCGGTCGACGACCTGCTGAACAACCCCGGTGCGCTGCGCGCGTCGCCTCTCCGGGTCGCCGCCGCGTTCGATTCTCTCGGCCACCTGCGCATTGACGGACGACGTCCGCTCGGCTTCGCGTCGATGTCCGGGTTCTTCGCCACCACCGACGGCTGGGTGCGCACCCACGCGAACTATCCGCACCACGAGGCCCGGCTGCGTCAGGCGCTCGGGGCCTCCACCGCGCAGGACGTCGTGGACGCCTTGCGGCGTCTGAGTTCTGTCGAGGCGGAGCGGGTGATCGGGGAGGCCGGAGGGATCGCGGCCGCCGTCCGCACCCGCGCGCAGTGGCTGGCCTCCCCGATGGCCGCCGGATCCCCGCCGCGCGACTGGATCTCCTTCGACGTCTCACCCTCGCCCGCCGTGGCCTGGCGCCCGGGCACCGACCTGCCCCTGACCGGCATGAGAGTGCTGGACCTGACCCGGGTGGTCGCCGGCCCGGTCGCGACCCGCACCCTGGCCGCGCTCGGCGCCGACGTGCTCCGGATCGACCCGCCCCACCTGCCCGAGCTCGAGGACCAGCACGTGGACAGCGGTTTCGGCAAGCGCACGGCCCTGCTCGACCTCGTCGCATCCCCCGAAACCCGGCACGACCTCCTGGCCCGGGCCGACGTGGTGGTGCTCGGCTACCGCAACGGCGCGCTCGGCCTGTCCCCCGCCGTCCTGCACGAGCACTATCCGTCGCTGATCGTGGTGAACCTCGACGCCTGGGGCGATCGCGGTCCCTGGGCACAGCGCCGCGGTTTCGACAGCATCGTCCAGGCCGCAACGGGAATCGCCGACGTCTACCGCCTGCGCGACGGCCGCCCGGGTGCCCTGCCGGTGCAAGCCCTGGACCACGCCACCGGCTACGGCATCGTCGCGGCGGTCGTGGGCCTGACCGCCGCCCGCCTGAGGCACGGCGTGAGCGGCATCGCCCACCTGTCCCTGGTCCGGGCCGCCGATCTGTTGTTCCGCAGCCGGGCACCCCAGGTCCCGGTGCAACCCCTGACCGACCCCGACCTTCTGACCGCGCCGAGCCCTTACGGCGAAATCCGTTACGTGCCGTCCCCCTTCGATCTGTACGGCACCCCGGTAAGCTACCCCCACGCCCCGCACCACCACGGAGAAGACGCCCCCACGTATGCGCAGTAGCGCCTGCGGCCGGGACCAGCACCTCGATAGCCTGGGCAGATGCCGCGTACCGATGTTGCGACCCGTACCGTCGCCGCCCCGCCCGAGAAGGTCTTCGCGGCGTTCATCGGGCAGGCCGCCCTTCAGGCGTGGCTGCCGCCGGCCGGATCGACCGGCCGGTTCCGCCATTTCGATCTTCGCACCGGCGGCTCCTACCAGCTCGTGCTGACCTTCGAGAACGCGCCGGGCAAGACCACCGGGAACACCGACGTGGTGGACGCGCGAATCGTCGAGGTCGTGGACGGGGTACGACTGGTGCAGGCGGTGGACTTCGAGTCCGAAGACCCGGCGTTCGCCGGCACGATGCTGATGACCTGGCAGGTCTGCGCGGCCGAAGGGGGCAGCGAGGTGGAGATCCGGGCCGACGACGTACCCGACGGGATCTCCGCCGAGGACCACGCCACCGGCCTCGCCTCGTCGCTGGACCAGCTCGCCACCTACGTCGAGGCCTGAATCTCCAGCGGAAGGGGCGCTCCCTGAAGCCCTATCACCTTAGGTCTCTATGACATCGTCGTCGGTTTCGGCGACGTACTCGATGATATCGCCCGGCTGGCAGCCGAGTTCCCGGCAGATGGACTCGAGGGTGGAGAGCCGGACGGCCTTGGCCTTGCCGGTCTTGAGGATGGAGAGGTTGGCGACGGTGATACCGACACGTTCGGAGAGCTCTGTCAGAGTCATCTTGCGCTCGACCAACTCCCGGTCGAGCCGGATCACGATGGGCATCAGACCGTCAGCCTGCGCTCGGCCTCGACGACCGCACCATGGCGGAAAGCTTCGGCGAGAAGGAGTATCAGCCCACCGAGAGCAAGCTGAGTGAGATTGACCCCGGCCTCGCCCACCTTTTCCACGAAGGGGTGACCGTAGCCGAACATCGGCATGGAGTAGCCATCGTCGAAGCTCACGGCGAAGGCCACGGCCGGCTTGACCAGGTTTCCCAGGATCACCAGCCACCCGATACCTCGCACCTGCCGTACCGCGCGAGTGCTGAAGACATCTCCGGCCGCCGAGTTCGCCAGCAGCCGCCAGAGCAGGAGCAGCACGGCACTGATCACCATCAGGCCGATGGCCTTGCGGGCCACCGATGCCGCGACGAGCGGGCTCCACCCGCCCGTCGTGGCCAGGGCGATCGACCCGGTCGCATACAGGTCGGTAGGCCGGACATCCGCGTCCTGAACGTGAACCGGCCCGGACCCGCTGTCCTCGCTATTCTGATGCAGGAAGAGTCGCAGGCAGTCACTCGGTTCGCCCGAGTCATCGACGCTGGCCTTCTGGCACACCTCTTGCCAGACAGCGACCGGCATCGATACCCGGTCATGCACCGAGAACGGCCCCAGACTGGCATCTACCGGGTACGTCACCCGCCCGGTCAACGCCAGGGCGCCGGTCACCACCACGATCACCGCCGACAGGGCAGCCAGGGCGCCGAGCGCCAAGGCAGCCCAGCCGCCGATCCGGAAAGCTCTTCGGGTCATCAGGCAACGTCCTACTCATGGCAACGCGACGGTCATTCGTATTGATTTGCGATATTTCCATATCGTGAATCAATATGGCAACCGTGCAGGCCACCCTCCGCCTACGCCGAGGCCTGGGTGTCCAGCGGCAACCCGGTGTGCCGCGGGGAACTGCGCCAGGCCCAGATCGCCAGCGGCATCAACGGAACGAGACCGACCAGGTTCAGCATCTCCCCGCTGATCTGGCCGGTGTCCACCATGAGCACGGCCGGGAGCATCCAGAGAACGAAGTTGTTGCCGGCGTGCGCCAGGCTCGGCACCCAGATGCTGCCGCTGCGTTCGTAGAGCCCGGTCAGGATGGCCTGCAGCGTAAAGAAGATCGACGTCCAGCAGAGCAGTCCCAGGAACACGTTGCCGAATTCGGTGTAGCCGGTGAAGACCAGCGGGTAGCGCCAGACCGCCCAGATCAGCGAGGTCAGCAGCAGAGCCAGGAGTGGCCGACCGGTAGGCATTCTCGGGCGCAGGTAACCGGTCCAGCCGAACTCCTCGCCCCAGAACAACGGCACCAGCAGGATCGAGATCAGCATCAGGCCGAGCAGGGCCAGGGGCAGCGGGACCCCACCGAGCGACTCCTCCAGCGCCGAGGCGTCCCACTCGTACCAGCCGGCGAGCAGGGCGACCAGCACCGTTCCAGCCGCGACCACCGGCGGTCCGAGCAGGGCCAGCACGTACTGCCGCCACGATCTGCGCAGGCGCAGTTTCAGCCCGGCGAGAGAATGCCGAAGCGGCCAGGTCGCCTCCCCTCCTTCACCGCGACAGTTCCGGCGACAAGGAACCGGAAGGCCACGGAAGCATCAGCCGAGCAGCTGACGAATTGATGGCTCGCTGACCCGAACATCCATCTGGAGGACGATCCGTCCGGAAATGCCCCGGACATGCTGACTAGGCGAAGCGGTCGGCGATCTTGGTCAGCCGGGCGGTGTACGCCGGCCAGTCGTAGTCGTCGGGGACACCGCTGTTCTCCCGCCGCAAGCCGACCGCGCGGTCGTGCTGCTCGCGCATGATGTCCATGTGACCGGCGTGCCGGGCGAGGTCGACAGTCACGTGGATGATGATCCTCTGCAGCGTCACGACCTGCGCATCCGGCCGCCACCAGGACACTCGTCCCGGAGCGTCGAGGGGCAACTGGTCGATGGTCCGGTCCGCGAACACCCCCACGCGGCGGTACAGGTCGATCAGCCCTTCCTTCGTCTCGTCCTCGCGCGCATACCAGTCGGCCTGCGGGTCTTCCTCGAAGGCCGGCAGCGCGACCAGTTCCTCAGGGGTGGGGAACTCACGCTCGAAGGTCGGCCCGAAGTAGCCGGCCTCGACGTTGAGGCAGTGCTTGAACACCCCCAGCAGGTTGTTGCCGGTCGCTGTCCGGGGCAGTCGGGCCTCGCGCTCGCTCAGCCCGTCGAGCTTCCAGATGAGATTGTCCCGCGTCGCCTGCAGATAATGCTTCAGTGCGGCTTTCGGGTCGCCAAGGTCCGCCATGCCCGCCAGTCTGCCTCCTGACCGAGCCGGAGCGCGGAGCACCGCCCGCGGCCGTTCGGCGCCGACCAGTTGCGCATCGCGATGTTCGTGCCGCATCGTGCGACTCATGCTGGTCACGTATTCGTCACGGGACGAAACGCATGATTCGCCTAGCATCGAGAAGTTGGGCTTCAGCGGGAGGTCGTTCACATGATCAGCGTCTTCGACATCTTCAGCATCGGTCTGGGTCCGTCGAGCTCGCACACGGTCGGGCCGATGCGGGCGGCGGCGGAGTTCGCCGAGACCCTCGACAAGCTCGGGCGCACCGAGCTGGTCAGACGGGTCCGGGTCGACCTGTTCGGGTCGCTCGCGGCCACGGGTGAGGGGCACGGCACCCTGATCGCCTCGGCGGTCGGGCTGGAGAACGTGCGCCCGGAGTCCGTCGAACCCGACGACTACACCCGGATCGCCGCGCGCATCCGCAAGGACCGCGTCCTTCATCTGGGCGGCCGGCACGAGATCGCCTTCAGCCTGGACGACGACGTGGTGCTGCGCCCGCTCACCGTACTCCCCCGGCACCCGAACGCCCTGCGGTTCACCGCCTACGACGAGATGGGCCTGGAACTGGCCTGCGACACCTACTTCTCGGTGGGTGGCGGGTTCATCGTGCGCGAGGGCGCGGAGGAACCGGCCGGCGTGGACGGACCGCAGAAGGGCGAGCACACCCCCGACTGCTTCACCTCCGGCGACGATCTGCTGGAGCGCTGCGAGCGCCTGGACCTGAGCATCAGCGAGGTCATGCTCCGGCAGGAGCTGACGTTCAGCACCGAGGAGCAGGTCCGGCTGGGGCTCAAGCGGATCCACGAGGTGATGAACGACTGCGTGGAGCGCAGTGTGCGCGAGGAGGGGAACCTGCCCGGAGGCCTGAACGTGAGGCGTCGGGCGAAGAAGTGGCACGACGACCTGGTCACCGAAGACCCCGACCACGAACCGGGTATGGCGATCGAGTGGGTCAACCTGATCGCGCTGGCGGTGAACGAGGAGAACGCCGCCGGTGGACGCGTGGTCACGGCTCCCACCAACGGTGCCGCGGGCATCATCCCGGCGGTGCTGTACTACGCGATGACCTACATTCCGTGGATCGAGGTCGCGCCGCAGGAAGAGCGTGACCAGGCGGCGGCCGAGTTCCTGCTCACCGCCGCGGCGATCGGGCTGCTGTTCAAGGAGCGCGCGTCGATCTCGGGCGCCGAGGTGGGTTGTCAGGGTGAGGTGGGTTCGGCCTCGGCGATGGCCGCGGCCGGGCTGGCCGAGCTGCTGGGCGGCACCCCGTTGCAGGTGGAGAACGCCGCCGAGATCGCGATGGAGCACAATCTGGGCCTGACCTGCGACCCGATCGGTGGGCTGGTGCAGATCCCGTGTATCGAGCGCAACGCGATCGCGGCGGTGAAGGCCATCAATGCGGCCCGGATGGCCATGCGCGGCGACGGCCGCCACCACGTCAGCCTCGACCAGGTCATCGAGACCATGCGGCAGACCGGCGCCGACATGAGTCACAAGTACAAGGAGACGGCACTGGGCGGGCTGGCCGTCAATGTGCCTCTGTGCTGAGTTGTCGATGATGGACGCGCGCCCGCCCCCCGGGGCGGGTGTTTCAGGGAAACTTTCCGCATTCGGCCGTGGCCACGGTCCAGGCCCGGGCCTGACCGGTCAGGGTGATGCCCAGTCCGGGTCGCCCGGAAACCTGCATGCGTCCATCGGCCGTCACCCATGACTCCTCGAACAGCGGCTCGAGCCAGTCGAAGTGCTCCACCCACGGCTCCAGTGGGTAGGCCGCGGCCAGGTGCAGGTGGATCTCCATGGCGAAGTGCGGGGCCAGGTCGAGCCGGCGGTGCTCGGCGTAGACGGCGAGCTTCTGGAACTGGGTGATGCCACCGACGCGCCGGGCATCGGGCTGCACGATGTCACTGGCGCCGAGGTCGATGAGCCGCACGTGCTCGGCGACGCTCGTCAGCATCTCCCCGGTGGCGATGGGGGTGTCCAGAGCCCGGGCAAGGTGTTGTAGGTGCGCACCGAGTCACGATGGGTACCGAGCAGTTTGGCCACCGACAGGCCGGCCCGGCGAGCCTTGAGATCCCAGAGACACACGTCGATCGCCGCGATGGCCTGCGTGGCCAGACCGCTGCGGCCCACCGAGGCCCCAGCTTCGTCGACAATCGCCCGATGTCACTGGGATCTACAACCTGGTCTGGTATTACAAGATCAACAACGAGACGCGGATCAACCCGGCTTCGGACGTCAACCCGCTCGTCTCGCTGATCGCGGTGACGTTCGGGGCGTTCGTCGTCGTGCCGCCGTTCGTCAGCATCTACCGCACCGGGCAGCGGATCGCCGACGCCCAGAAAGCCGCGGGCCTGCCGCCCACCTGCAACGGGGTCCTGGGACTGCTGCTGATCTTCGTCTTCGGCACCTTCCCGCTGTACTACCAGTCCGAGATGAACAAGGTCGCCTCGCGCTGACCTCCCGCCGGATCACTCCTTCCTGATGAGGTGGGCCAAGTGCGGTTGTCCGGGTCAAATAGCTGGCGGCCGGGCAGGATCGCCCGGTCGACACCGGATAGAGCCAGCACCTCGACCATGCCTTACCGGGGAGGAACTGTCCGCAGATCGCAACGGGCGATGTGCCCACTCGTGGCCGAAGACGGAATGACTTCTCCTGCCGTGTCCAGAAAGACACATCGCTGCACCCTCTTGTCCTTCTCATCGTGCTTGTTATGGCGTCTGGCCACGCGACGCTCCAGGACCTCCGCCGGTACAGACGACTCGGGGCCCCCGGCGGCGGTGAACTCCTCGCTCCAAATCACCGGGCATCGGTAGAGGGCGATCGTGCAAATGACCTGCATTGGAGACATGCCCCGGCTGACGGCCGTCTTCGCGCAGGTCCAGTCCGAGTACTCTGGCGGAAGTTCGGAGATCACGTCTTCGGGCCGCATGGGCCGCTGAATCGGCGTGGACAGTCGCCCTCTTGAGTTGCTAGCTCACCGATCGACCCGGGGCCACCGTTATCCAGTACTGGGGAAGTTCCGTGCGGCCACAGCGCACAGAACTTCCCCGATCCGGCCGGCCTTCGAGAGCGACCATAGCCTCGGCAACCTGTGCCAAGGCGCTGGTCGGCGGTGCTGCGATCTGCCCCTCGACCAATTCAGGAACCCTGGCCAGGTGCAGCTACAGACTGCGTTCCATCTCGATCTCCCGCCACGGCCTCATCGGGATGCCCTCACCGGCGTTCAGCGCTGCGGCCGTATGAAGCTACACCGGTGGTTCGGGGTCGTACTGGATCCCCCGCCGCACGTCGCGGGCCCGGTCGGGGAAGCTCAGCCGGGAGACCAGGTGCAGGGCCATGTCGATGCCCGCCGACACTCCCGCACTGGTGACGACGGTGACGTCGTCCACGAACCGGGCCTTCTCGTCCACCCGGACGGTCGGGTCGAGTTCGGTGAGCAGGTCGAGCGAGCCCCAGTGGGTGGTGGCCGGGCGGTTGGTCAGCAGGCCGGCCGCGGCGTAGACCAGCGACCCGGTGCAGACGCTGGTCATCAGCTCGGCGCGGGCAGCCTGTTCGCGGACCCAGTCCAGGTGGCGGGCCTGGCGCAGGAGCCGGCGGGTGCCCTGGCCGCCCGGATGCAGCACCACGTCGAGTGCGGGGGCGGAGGCGAAGGAGTGGTCGGGGGTGATCCGCATGCCCTTGGCGCAGGTCACGACCTCACCGTCGGGCGAGAGGGTGAGCACCCGGTAGCCGTCATCGGGATGGTTCAGCGTCCAGGACGCCAGCACTTCCCACGGGCCGACGGCGTCCAGCTCCTCGACCCCGTCGAACAGCACGATCCCGATGGTCTTCGACTCGGTCATCCGGCGACTCCCCACACGGTCCAGCACCTCGAACGAGATGCCATTGTGTCGTCTGATGCCCGGGTAGCCCAGGTGTCAGGCGAGTTTGTCACTCACGCCGAGCCTGCGGTGCTCGCTGTGATAGATCGCCTCGTCGAGCAACTGGGCCACGTGCTGGTCGTACAGGCTGTAGACGATGCTGCGGCCCGACCGGGTCCCGACCACGAGATCGAGGTTGCGCAGCAGCCGTAGCTGGTGCGACACCGCGGACTGTTCCATGCCCACGGCCTCGGCCAGCTCACTCACGGCCCGGGGACCCTGGCGCAGCTCGGTGAGGATCAGCAGGCGACTCGGGGTGGCCAGGGCCTGCAGGGTGGTGGCGACGTGAGCCGCGGTCTCCGCGTCCAGACGGACCGGAGGCCGGTCGCGTCCCTGCACTCCGTGTCCCACAGGCGCGACTTTACCGTGCCGTCACTGACCAGGGCCGAAAGTCCCCGCCCACCCGGCACCGCAGACATCGGCTCATATGAATATCTCTTCACATGTTCTGATAGCTTCGGCCTTCCGCCGTTCCTCCCGGAAGGGGCTCCCATGCCGCCCACGGCCGTCGCCGAACACCCGGCCCCGTCCACCCCGGCACCCGGCGCCCGATCCACCCGCTGGCTCGCCCTCCCCGAGATGCGATGGGCAGCAGCCTCACTCGGCCTGTTCCTGCTGGGCCTGCTCACCCAGGTCGCCGCGACCCCACCGGCCCTGACCGAGACCCTCTACCTGGGCTGCTACGCCGCCGGCGGCTGGGAGCCCGCACTCGCCGGCCTGAGAGCGCTGCGGGAGAAGACCCTCGACGTGGACCTGCTCATGGTGGTCGCGGCGATCGGCGCCGCCGCGATCGGGCAGGTGCTCGACGGCGCCCTCCTCATCGTCATCTTCGCCACCTCCGGTGCGCTGGAGGCCTTCGCGACCGCCCGCACCGAAGACTCGGTACGCGGGCTCCTCGAGCTGGCGCCCGAGACCGCCGTACGGGTGACCGCCCGCGGCGAGCAGACCGTTCCCACCACCGACCTGGCCGTCGACGACGAGGTGATCGTCCGCCCCGGGGAACGGATCGGGGCCGACGGCCAGGTCGTCTCCGGCGTCAGCGACGTCGACCAGGCCACGATCACCGGGGAACCCCTGCCCGCCGGGAAGCAGCCCGGCGACGAGGTGTTCGCGGGCACGCTGAACGGCACCGGGATGCTGCGCGTGCGGGTCACCAGGCCCGCCCAGGACTCGGTGGTGGCCCGCATCGCCGGACTCGTGCGGGAGGCCGCCAACACCCGGGCCACCACCCAGCTGTTCGTGGAGAAGGTCGAGCAGCGCTACTCGATCGGCATGGTCGCCGCCACCGTGCTCCTGCTCACCGTGCCCCTCATCCTCGGTGAGGCCCCGAAAGACGCTCTGCTGCGCGCCATGACGTTCATGATCGTCGCCTCCCCGTGCGCGATCGTGCTCTCCAGCATGCCCCCGCTGCTCGCGGCGATCGCAAACGCCGGGCGCCACGGCGTGCTGATCAAGTCGGCCGTGGTGATGGAACGACTCGCCACCACCACCCAGGTCGCGTTCGACAAGACCGGCACCCTCACCCACGGCGCCCCGGTGATCGCCGGCGTCCACCCGTTCGGCACCTGGTCCACGAGCGAGATCCTGCGCCTGGCCGCCGCCGTCGAGCACGGCAGCGAGCATCCGATCGCCCGGGCCGTGGGGCGGGAAGCCAGGGAGCAGATGATGGACGTCCCTCCCGCACAAGACTTCTCGGCCCACCCCGGGGTGGGGGTGGAGGGAACCGTGGAGGGCCACCACCTCGTCATCAGTTCACCCCGAGGACAGCACCTCCCCCTCGTCACCGAACTCCAGAACCGCGGCGAGACCGTCGTCCTCGTGCACATCGACGGTGACCTCGCCGCCGTCGCCGGGTTCACCGACCGACTGCGCCCGGACGCACCCCGAACGATCGCCGCCGCGACCACCCTCACCAGCCGGCCGCCCCTGCTCCTGACCGGCGACAACCCGGCCGCCGCCGCTCACGTCGCCCGGCAGACCGGCCTGCGGGACGTGCGGGCCGGCCTTCTCCCCCACCAGAAGCTCGACACGATCCGGCAACTGCAGGCCGAGGGCGAACACCTGACCTTCGTCGGCGACGGCATCAACGACGCCCCCGCACTCGCGGCGGCCCATGTCGGCATCGCCCTGGGCACCGCCGGGGCGGACCTCACGCTGGACACTGCCGATGCGGTGGTGGTGCGCGACGACCTGACCGCCGTACCGGCGGTGATCGCCCTGTCGCGCAAGGCCCGGCGGGTGATGATCGCGAACCTGACGATCGCGGCCACTTTCATCACCGCGCTCGTGCTCTGGGACCTGCTGGGCGACCTGCCCCTTCCGCTGGGCGTGGCCGGGCACGAGGGATCGACCGTGATCGTCGGGCTGAACGGGCTCCGCCTGCTGCGCGAGAAGCACTGGCGAGTTTGACCCTTGGCGTGCATGAAGACGTGAGTCCACAGCGATGGGCAGGCACGCCTGAATCGCCCGGCCATCGACAGGAGCATTGTGGTCACGCCGGAGGCAACAGGGCAGACGGCGGGCGGCGCAGCACGAGGGTGAGGAATCCGAACGTGTCGCGGTAGTCGCGCAGCCATTCCTCCAGGTGTCCCTGCGCCACCGCGAGGGCATCGGCGGCGTCCGGGGAACCGGGCGGCTGGTCCAGCGCCCAGCCGGCCAGCGACCCGGTCCAGGCCCATTCGTAGGCGTCGAGTTCGGCGCGGGTGCTGATGTGCCCGTGCGCCGGCGTCCAGCCCGCGCCCGTCACCACGGCCATGCTCCCGGCCAGGTCCAGCAGTGGCCCGAGCATCTCCACGGCCTCCGGCGAGGGCGGCGCGGCCCAGAAACCGTCACCGATCACGAGCCGTCCGCCGGGCGCCAGGTGTTCGGCCGCCACCTCCAGGGTCGGGGCCAGTCCCCCGAAGACGTGGCTGACCCCCACGGCGAACACGACGTCGTAAGACCCCCCGGAGGCGAGCTGACCGGCGTCCTCACGCTCGAGAACCAGCCGCTCCGCCACCCCGCGCCGCTGCGCCTGCGCCGTGGCGTGCGCGAGTGCGGGTTCCGAGACGTCGACGCCGACGGCGCTCGCGGACCCGGACCGCTCCAGGGCCCGCAGGATCCATTCCCCGCCGCCACAGCCCAGATCCAGCAGATGCAGCTCCTCTTCGGGAACCAGGGCGTGCCGTAGCACCTCGTCGACCGCCTCGTCGTTCAGCGGGGCGGCGATCGGATGGTCACGGTGGGCGAGACGGGAGACACGGTGTCGGTCCATGTCCGGATACTCCCGGGACCGGCTCCCCGGAGCCAGCGAATTACGCAGCGCCGATCCACTAGTTTGTGAGGTCCTTTCACCAGGGAGTTCACCAGGGAGGACGACGCGCGGTGAATCCGGGTACCGAAATTCTGAGGGCCCTCGAACTGGGGACGTCGACGAGGCCCCAGGCCTCGGTCGAGCTGCGTGAGTTCATCGCCGCGACCGGGCCCGGGCGGCAGGACCTGCGCTGCGCCGCCGTCGTGGCCCTGGCCTGCCTGGCCGGGACCGGCGCCACCGGGGATCTGGCCGCGCTCCTGACCGACCGCACCCGGGCGGTCCGCGAGTGCGCGGCCGACCTGCTCTACCACGTGGGCGACGGGCGGGCCTGGGACTCGGTGATGGAGTTCTTCGCCGGTGAGGTGATCGAGCGCGGGCCCCGGCGGGCCGCACTGCCGCCCGCGATGCCGATCTCCTACCTGCTGATCCACGCGCCGATCGGCTCGCGCAAGGCGGTGGAGCTGGTCGGGTTCCTGCGTCAGGAGTGGATCCGGCTCTCGGCCCTGGAGCGGCAGTGGCTGGCCGACCACGCCCCCGAGGCCATGCCCAGCTCGCTCGACGCGGGCCGCGTCACCCTGCCCTCCCGCACCCAGTTGGCCCTGGCCATCTGACGGCCATCTGACGGCTGTCTGGCGGCGGTCTGACGGCGGTCTGACGGCTAGGGGTGAACGCGTCGCGACCTGGTCCGGCGATTGCGTATCTTCTTCAGGTCACCCCGACAGCTTCCCGAGCAGAAACCCGAGCGGTTCACACATCATGACGGCGCAACTCGACGACCAGGCCGAGACCGACCCGAGCGACGGCACCGGCGACCCCGGTGCCGAGGGCATCGACCCCGCTGACCTGGACCTCTGCCTGCAGGTACTGGCCCGTGTGGAGCAGTTGCCGGCCGAGCACCCGGACTTCCTGAAGGTGCGGCTGGCCACTGCGAAGATCTTCAAGGCGGCCAAGCTGGACCGCCGCGCCCAGCGCCGGGCCACGATCAACGCCAACGACGCCGCCGTGACGGCAGCCACAGCCACCGGGGCCCCCGGCCGCATCGACGACGAGACCCAGGGTCTGCCCCTGTCCTCGGCGGCCGCCGAGGCCAACCAGGGCACGGGCGACGAGACCGGCTCGGCCGGCGAGTACATGCGCCCGCGCGGCTGCTACACCTGCAAGAAGCGCTACACCCGGGTCGACGTGTTCTACCACCAGCTGTGCCCCGACTGCGCCGCGAAGAACCGGCAGCGCCGCGACGCGCGAACCGACCTGACCGGCCGCCGCGCCCTGCTCACCGGCGGGCGGGCCAAGATCGGCATGCACATCGCGCTGCGGCTGCTGCGCGACGGCGCGCACCTGACCATCACCACGCGCTTCCCGGCCGATGCCGTGCGCCGCTTCACCTCGATGGACGACAGCCAGGACTGGATCCACCGGCTGCGCATCATCGGCATCGACCTGCGCGACCCGGCCCAGGTCAGCGCGCTGGCCGACGACGTGGCCGCGCAGGGTCCGCTGGACATCCTGATCAACAACGCCGCGCAGACGGTGCGCCGCTCCCCCGGCTCGTACGCCCCCTTGGCCGCTGCCGAGTCGGCGCCGCTGCCCGAGGGCCCGCTGCCGGAGATGCTGACGATCGGCCGCACCCCGGAGGCGCACCCGGCGTCCATCGACGCGATCGCGGGCGCGGTGCACGAGGAGGGCGGCGTGAGCAACGGCCACTGGGCGCCCTCCCCCCACGCCCTGACAGCTCTCGCGCTCACGGCCGGTTCCGCGTCCCCTGCTCGCATCGCCGCCAACACCGCGATCGACGCCGGGGGCCTGGTGCCCGACCTGCACCACACCAACAGCTGGGTGCAGCCGGTGCAGGAGGTCGACCCGGTGGAGCTGCTCGAGGTGCAGCTGTGCAACAGCGTCGCGCCGTTCATCCTGATCAGCCGACTGCGCCCGGCAATGGCCGCGGCCGGTTCGCACCGCAAGTACGTGGTCAACGTGTCGGCCATGGAGGGCAAGTTCAGCCGGGGGTACAAGGGCCCGGGCCACCCGCACACGAACATGGCCAAGGCCGCGCTGAACATGCTCACGCGCACCAGCGCGCGGGAGATGTGGGAGAGCGACCGCATCCTGATGACGGCCGTCGACACCGGCTGGATCACCGACGAGCGGCCCCACCCGACCAAGATCCGGCTGGCGGACGAGGGTTTCCACGCCCCCCTGGACCTGGTCGACGGAGCGGCCCGGGTCTACGACCCGATCGTGCGGGGCGAGGCCGGCGAGGACCTGTACGGCATCTTCCTCAAGGACTACGAGCCCACCGACTGGTAGGTCAGACGACGCCGACCTGGTTGCGCCCGCCCTCCTTGGCCTTGTAGAGGCCCTGGTCGGCGCGGGCCAGCAGGGAGGCCACATCCTCGTCGTCCGCCCGCAGGTGCGCGACGCCGATGCTGATCGTGATCGGCAACGGGCCGGTGCGGGTCTCGACCGGCTTCTCGCAGATGCAGAGCCGCAGCCGCTCGGCGAGTTCCAGATCCGGGTCGTCGCCCTGCTGCAGCACGGCGAACTCCTCGCCGCCGTAGCGGCCGATCACATCGGTGGTGCGCACCTGGGCAGCCAGGCGGCGGGCGACCTCGGCGATCACGTCGTCACCGGTCGGGTGGCCGTGGTTGTCGTTGACCCGCTTGAAGTGGTCGATGTCCATCATCATGCCGATCAGCGGCCGGTCCTGGCGCTGGGCCGCCTCCAGGTCGCGGGCTGCGATCTCGAAGAACCGGCGCCGGTTGGCCAGCTGGGTCAGCTCGTCCACCACGGCCAGTTCCTGCACCCGCTCGAACAAGGCGGCCCGGTCGTAGGCGGTCATGCCCTGCGCCACCAGGGCGGCGGCCAGGTCGACCGACGCCGACAGCGGGCTCTCGGCGTCCTGCGCCCCGAGCACGAGCAGACCCAGGTCGACGTCGGTGGCCCGCAACGGCAGGGCCACCCACGAGGAGAGGCCCGGCAGCCGGTCGGGCAGGGGTGCCGGGGCGTTGCTCGCATCCCCCGAGACCGGTGTCAGCACACCGGAGATCGCCGACGCGCTGCCGTCGTCGGTGAACGCCGTCATCAAGGGCAGTCGCACGTCCGGAGTGAGGACGATGCCGGTGCGGTTCCCGACCCCGGAACGCCCCGGGCGCACCACGAACGCGGTGTCGGCGCCGAGCACCCCACCGCCCCGGCCGGCCGACAGCAGGAGCTGGTTGAGCACACCCATCGGCTCGACCGGCTCGGCCATCCGCTCCTGCGCCTGCTGCAGCGCCTTCGCCAGCTCGGCCGACCGCTCGGCCGTCTGCGCCTTGATCGCCAGCTGGGCGGCGCGGGCCGTCTCCAGGGACGAGGCCACGAAACTGGTCAGGGCGCCCAGGATGACGGTGTCGTGGTGGGTGAAGATGCCCTTGGCCACCTGACTGTCGAGGTAGACCACGCCCCGCATCCGGCCGTCGAGCATCATCGGGGCCACCAGGATCGACCGCAGACCGTGCAGCACCACGCTCTGCGCCCCGAGCGCGGCCCCCTCCTCCGTCCCGGCCAGTACCTTCGCCTCGCCCGTGCGCCAGACCATCTCGACCACGCTCGTGCTGTAACCGGTCAGCCTCTCCAGGTCCTCCCCGGCGGCCGACCGGCCCAGGTGCTGGGTCAGCGTGCCGGTGTCGGAATCGACCAGGAACAGGAACGCGCGGTCGGCGGCGAGGATGCGGATGGTCTCGTCCAGGGCGATACGGGCCAGCACGCGAGGGTCCAGCACCCTGGCCGCAGCCGCGCTGACCTCCTGCAGAGCCTCCAGGCGCTCGCGTTCGTGGCTGCCGGAGTAGGTGTTGTCGTGGCTGCCACCGGTGCGCAGGACCCGGTCCTCCACGGGAAGGGAGAACTCGCGGACCACGGACGCGGCCCGCTGGGGCCAGCCCTCCGCGACCGCCACCGTGTAGGCCGTACGGGCGCGGCGATGGCTCTCCTTCGGATTCAGCGAGTGCAGGGCCCGCGCCGCGATCCGGGCCACCTCGAAGGCCACGGTCGGCAGGTCGTCCTCGACCGCGACGTCCAGGCCGGCCAGCACGTCCAGGGCCTTGCGGGGCTGGTCCTGCAGCATTAGCAGGTCGGCCCGCGCCACGGCCCAGAAGGCCTTGAGTTCCTCGGTGTTCGCCGCCCGGCCGAGCGTCTCGACCGCCTGGTGCGCCTGGCTCATCCGCAGCGTCTGCTGTTTCATCGCCTCGGGTGTGGTGGGGTGCGCGCAGGCCCGGGCCTGGGCCAGGCGGGCCGAGGCGAGCAGCCAGAAGATCGGCCGCTGCGCGCGCCAGACCAGGCTCGGGGACAGCCGCAGCGCCTCGATATCGCTGACCAGGTGATCGACCGACTCGTCGGTGCCGTCGTCCTCCAGCTGCACGAACAGACCGGCCATCAGCCGGATGAAGTTCAGCTGCCGGGCGCCGATCTCGTCCGCCACCCGGTTCAGGCGGGACATCTCGGTCTCGGCCTCCACCGACCGGCCCAGCAGGGCGGCCGTCATCGCCGGGGCGATGACGAACGAGGTGATCTCCTCGCCCCGGTCGCTGAGCCGCATCCGGCCCTGGGCCAGCCAGTGCTGCGCGTCCTCGGTACGCCCCGCGAAGCAGGCGTTGAGGTTGAAGGTGCTGATCGAGTCGATCAGCGGCACGAAGTCCAGCCAGGAGCTGAAATCGTCGAACTGGCGGGGCCACTCGCGCCCCTCGGGGCGGTTGCCCGCCCAGGAACCCCCGAGGCGGAACGAGCGCAGCATCGAGCGGGTCTGCGGGGTGTGCGCCGAGGGGTCACCGTCGCAGCGACGGTAACAGCGCTCCGCGGCCCGGTTCAGGCCCACGGCCGCGCACAGCACGCCGACATTGGCCTGGGCCGCCACGAACCGGCGGCCGTGGCCGAGCTTCGCCGCCCAGTACAGCGCGCGCAGGTTGTGGGCGATGAACTCGGGTACCCGCATCCCCAGGTTCGCGCCGACGATCGCGGCCTCGTGCAGCCCCGCCATCGTCAGCGCGCGGCGCCGGGCCTCGCCGCTGACATCGCCGAGCACCGGGCGCAGACGCCGCCGTACGACCGAGGCCAGGGCCATCGCCACTGAGCTGAAGATCAACCAGAAAGTGCTGCGCGGCAGAGTTTTTCCGGCTGCAGCGAAGCCCTTGGCGATGGCGTCGCGCAGTTCCTCGCTGCGGTAGCCGGCCCGGTGCACCTCGGCCAGCAGGGTGTGGATGGCGGCCTGGGCCAGCGGGTCCTTCTCGACCGCCAGGGCCTGTTCCAGCCGGCGCCGGGAGGCACTGAACTGCCCGGCCTGTTTCAGGGCCCGGCCCAGCAGCACGAGCACCGCGCTGGAACCGTTCTCGCGCCGGCGGGCCAGATGGGCGGCGTGCTCGAGGAACATGACGGCGTCCTCGGCCGCGGACTCCTCCAGCGCGAGCTTGCCCGCCTCCAGGCAGGAGGCGTAGACCTTGTCGGCCGAGGCCGTGGAACCGGCCTTCAGGTAGTGCCGGGCCACCGCGAAGGTGTGGGCGACGGCCTGGGTGAACGAGGCGGAGCGGCGGGTGGCCAGCACGTCGGCGATGCGCAGGTGCAGTTGCTCCAGCTGGGCGGGGGTCAGCTCGGCGAGCACCGCCTCGGCGATACGGCCGTGCAGGAACCGGAACGTGCCCCCTTCGGCCGGCTCGACCAGTCGCTGTCGGGCGGCCTCGGTGAACACGCCCAGCACACTGGCCGTGCTGCGCCGCTCGACGGCCGCGACCACGTCGACCCGCACCTCGGCCCCCATGGCGGCGGCCACCACCAACAGGTCGCGGGCGTGCGGGGCGAGGTTCTGCACACGGTTGACCAGCAGGCCCATCGCATCCTGGGGCAGGTCCAGGGCGTCGAGGCGGTCCAGGTCGAGCTGCCACGTGCCCCAGTCCGGCCACAGCAGGCCGGCGTCCAGCACCGCCCACAGGTACTCCTGGGCGATGAACGGGTTGCCGTTGCTGCGGGTGGTGAGGGCGGCCAGATCCGCGTCGGGCAGGCGCTGGCCGGGGATCAGCGAGCGGATCTGGGAGCCGACGGCCGACTCGTCCAGCGGCGCCAGCCGCAGGTCGATGTCGAGCACCCGGGTCGCCTGGGCCACGTAGGCGGTCAGGTCGGCGTTGCCGAGCACCCGCTCCAGCTCACCGTCGCGGCCGGTGCCCAGGTAGAGCATCGGCACGTCGCGGACCTGCTCGGCGAGATGCCCGATCACCTGACGGACGGACGCGTCGGCGGCGGTCACGTCGTCGAGGATCAGCAGCAGCCCGCCGGAGGTGCGGGCCAGGTCGAGCAGTGCCGCCGCGATCGCCGCCCCGAACTGCTCGTCGTTCTGCTGTTCGACCAGGGCGTCGGCCCGGAGCTCGCCGGCTCCCTCGGCCGGTCCCCCGTCCGGGGGCAGCTGCCCGGTGAGGGCCGCGATCTCGCGCGGCGAGTGCAGCGTCTCCTCGGCCGAGGCCGAGGAGAGAGCCGCATCCGGGGCAGCCTCCCCGCCCGGCCGCACCACGGCGTCGAGCCCGGGCGCGATCCGGGCCAGCATCACCGGCGACCAGCTCCCGAACGCCGCACGCAGCCGGTCCGCCCACGCCGAGCGCTCGCCCCGGGGCAGGCGGGCGATCTGCTGCAGATGATGGACGAAGACCTCGCGGAACGCCGCGAAGGGCAGCGCCTCGTCGGGCAGCACCCGGGCCCGCAGCACCAGGCCGCCGGTCTCCTCGACCAGGTCGCCGAACTCGTGCACCAGCCGGGTCTTGCCCAGCCCGTTGTCGCTGCGCACGAAGGCGAACCCGCCGCGGCCGGCGCGTACCCGCGTCCACTGCTGTCGCAGGGTGTCCAGTTCGTTCTGCCGCCCGAACATCGGCGCCCTGTCCGCCCGGGCCGCGGCGGTCTGCTTGCCGGCCACGGCCCGCAGGTCCTCAGCCAGCGCGCGACCGTCCTGGTACCGGTCGTCCGGGTCCTTGGCCAGCAGGGTGGCCACGATCAGGGCAAGTTCCGGCGGGGTGTCGGGCACCAGGCCGGTCAGGTCGGGCGCAGCCAGCGAGGCGTGCGCGCGCAGCAGTTCACCCACGTCGGCGGTGGGGAACGGCAGGACCCCGGAGAGGGCCTCGAACATGATCACGCCGAGCGAGTACAGGTCGGACCGGTTGTCCACGGGGCGCTTGAGCATGCCCGACTGCTCGGGAGCCGAGTAGGCGAGCGTGCCTACCGCGACCGGTGTCTCGCTCTCCTCGTCCTCGCCCTCGCGGGCGGTGAGGCCGAAGTCGATGAGCCGGGCCTGCCCGTCGGGCAGCACCATGACGTTCTGCGGCTTCAGGTCACGGTGCACCAGACCGCGCGCGTGCACCGCGGCCAGCGGCTCGATCACGTCCAGCACCAGCGCCACCACCCGCTCGGCGGGCAGCGCGCCGCGGGTCAGCTCGTCGGCCAGGGAGGTGCCGCGCACCAGGTCCATCACCAGGTACGGGCGGCGGTCGGCCATCCCCACCTGATGCACCTGGGGCAGACCGGGGTGGTCCACGGCGGTCAGCAGCGCGGCCTCGCGCCGCAGGCCCGCCAGCCCGTCGGGCCGGTCCAGCAGCTTCAGGGCGTACTCCTGGACGTCCCGGGCATCCTGAGCGTCGAGGGCTTCGTGGGTGTCGGGTGTCGCCCCGTCCCGGCGACGGCGCACCCGGTACACGGTGCTGCCTGCTCCCCCACCCAGCTGACCCAGTACCTCGAAATCGGGTAGGTCGACGGACACACCGACCGACGCCGTGCCCGTCCCGGGGCCCGGGGTCCCCCTCTGCTCCGGACTCACATTTCCCGTTCGGCCGGAACCGGTGGCAGCTTGACCGGGGCGGTCACCCCGACGGGCGAGCGAGGCCGATGTCGTCGCCGGGCCGGGCGCAGGACAGAATGTGACTCGGCCAACGAGGCCACCGACTCGACCCACCCCGTTGGAGCGCACCGATGACCTACCGCCCCGATCCCGCCCGTTACGACGGCAGCATGAGCTACCGCCGCACGGGTCGTTCCGGGCTCGACCTGCCGATGCTGTCCCTCGGCTTCTGGCACAACTTCGGCGACGACAAGCCGTGGAGCGTTCAGCGGGACATCGCACTGCGCGCGTTCGACCTGGGCATCACCCACTTCGACCTGGCCAACAACTACGGCCCGCCCTACGGCAGCGCCGAGATCAACGCCGGCCGGCTGTTCTCCTCCGACCTCAAGCCGTACCGCGACGAGCTGGTCATCTCGACCAAGGCCGGGTACGACATGTGGGCCGGCCCCTACGGCCAGGGCGGCGGCGGCCGTAAGTACATGCTGTCGTCGCTGGACCAGTCGCTGACGCGTCTGGGACTGGACTACGTCGACATCTTCTACTCGCACCGCTTCGACCCGACCACGCCGCTGGAGGAGACCGCGACCGCGCTCGACGCCGCGGTCCGTCAGGGCAAGGCGCTGTACGTGGGCATCTCCAGCTACACCGCCGCACAGTCGCGCGAGATCGCCGGGCTGCTGCGCGAGCTGGGCACCCCGCTGCTCATCCACCAGCCGTCCTACTCGATGCTGAACCGCTGGATCGAAGACGACGGCCTGCTCGACGCCGCGGCCGACGAGGGCTTCGGCGTGATCGCGTTCATGGCGCTGCAGCAGGGCCTGCTGACCAACCGGTACCTCAACGGCATTCCCGAGGGCTCACGCGCCACCCAGGGCAAGACCCTCGACGCGGGCGTGATCACCGAGGACCTCCAGGCGGGTCTGCGCAGCCTGGCCGCGATCGGTGAGAAGCGCGGTCAGTCACTGGCCCAGCTGGCCCTGGCCTGGGCCCTGCGTGACGAGCGGGTCACCTCGCTGGTCATCGGTGCCTCGTCGGTGCAGCAGCTGGACCAGAACGTCGAGGCGCTGGGCAACATCGCCCTGTCCGACGACGAGGTCGCCCAGATCGAGGAGATCCTCTCCGGGATCCAGTTCAAGGGCTGATCCTCAGCTCTCAGGCCCAGGCTCTCGCCGAGCGCTGCGCCCAGTACTCCTGCGAGGGCTGGGCCAGTCCGGTGAGGTCCTGGACCAGATCCAGGGCTGCCGCACCCAGATTGGCCCGCAGCTGCTGCGTCGTCACCGCCCCGGACAGCACCCGCCACGCCCACGGCTGGGCCAGCGCGGCGGCCGTCGCCACCTGGTCCACCCCCGCGCCGAGTTCCGCCGCCACCCGCCGGGCCTGGACGGCCGCCGGGTGCGGGTCGTTCTCGGCCGGGGTCAGCCGGCCGTTGGCCACGGCCTCCTTCACGATCACCGTCGCCCCCGCCTCGGCCGCCTCGGACAGGGCCGGTCCGGCCGACGGTTCCAGCACGTTCCAGGTCGCCTCGACCGACGTGAACAGCGGCTGGCCGTCCACCTCCAGTTCCAGCGCCCGGCGCACCACCTCGCCCTGGTGCGGGCCGGAGGTGGAGAAACCGACCCGGGTGCCCGCGGCCCGCAGCCGGGCCAGGGCCAGGTGCAGGGCCTGGTCGCCCAGCGCCGGGGAGTCCGGCGTCAGCGAGTGCAGGTGGTAGATCGCCAGCCGCTCGCCCAGCAGCCCGTGGCTGATCGGGTACTGCGTGCCGAACGCCTCCAGCGAGTGGTCCTTCACCTCGTGCACGTCCGCGTCCAGGCGCCAGTCGCCCACATACCGGTAGCCCCACTTGGACCCGACCACCACGTCCACCGCCTGCGGTCGCAGCGCCAGCCAGCCGGCCAGGAAGTCCTCCGCCAGACCGTAGGAACGGGCCACATCCACATATCGCACCCCGGCCGCGTAGGCGGCGTCGAGCAGGTCGTGGCTGCGGGCGCGCAGCCGCTCCACGGCCCGGTCCCCGCCCAGGTCGGCACCCCGGGCGGGCGTGATGTAGGCGGGGCGGGCCGCCGCGGCGAGCCCGATCCCGATCCGGATGGTGGGGAAGGTCATGGAAAGATCCTCGCCCATTCCGGCCACCGCGACAGCGCAGAGCACAGCGCGCGCCGGTAGCGTTCGTCCCGATGCCTGATTCCCATGCCCCCGAGCTTGTCCGTGTGGTCGTTCAGGGCCGGGTCGGCCGGATCACCCTGACCCGCCCGCAGGCGATCAACGCGCTGACCCACGCCATGATCCGCACCATCTTCGCCAGTCTGCTCCAGTGGCAGGACGACCCCGAGATCGAGTGTGTGCTGCTGGACGGCGAGGGCCCACGCGGGTTCTGCGCCGGCGGCGACATCAAGGCCGTGTCGATCTCCACCTTGATCGACGGCGGCGACTCGGCCCGGGCGCTGTGGCGCGAGGAGTACCGGATGAACGCCGTGCTGGCCGACTACGGCAAGCCGGTGGTCGCCCTGCTGAACGGCATCACCTACGGCGGTGGCGTCGGCCTGGGCTGTCACGCCGGGCCCCGGGTGGTCACCGCCGACTCCCGGCTGGCGATGCCGGAGACGATCATCGGCCTGGTCCCGGATGTGGGCGGCACCTGGCTGCTGGCCCGGGCGCCCGGTGAACTGGGCACCCACCTGGCCCTGACCGGCCTGCCGGTGGGGCCCGCTGACGCAATGCTGTGCGGGTTGGCCGACGTGCACACTCCCGCCGGTGCCCTGCCCGACCTGGCCCATGCCACCTCGTGGAAGGTCGTGCAGGACATCCTCGACACCTGGGCGACCACCCCCGAGCCCGGGCATCTGGCCACCGACCGGGAATGGATCGACCGCTGCTACAACGGTGACGACGTGGCCGCGATCATCGAGCGCCTCGAGGACGATCCGGCTCCGGCCGCGCAGGAGGCCGCCCGGGTACTGCTGACCCGCTCGCCCACCTCGCTGCAGATCACCCTGACCGCGATCCGCCGCTGCACCGACCTGCCCGACCTGCGTGCCGCCCTGGTGCAGGACTACCGGATGATGTCGCACAGCCTGGACCGCGACGACGTGCGCGAGGGCATCCGCGCGCAGGTGGTGGACAAGGACCGCAAGCCGCGCTGGAACCCCGCCCGGGTGCAGGACATCGACCCGGCCGTGGTGGCCCGGGCGTTCACCGAGGCACCCGGCGGGGACCTCACCTTCTGAGGCCTTCCCGGGCCACGGCTGCGGGCGGCCCTGGGAGCCGGGCCGACGGCCCCGGTCCATGGGCCGACAGGTTCGCGTTGTGTACACCTGGTACATCCGGTACCGGATGTACCAGGTGTACACAACGCTCCACTGCCCGTCCGTGAATCGCGGGAGCAGATTGCTGAGCCGGCAGAAACACGCCCCACCGAGCCGGCCACCCTCCCCGACCCTCGCTGACCTGGCTGACCCCGGCTGACCCCGGCTGACCCCGGCTGGCCCCGGCTGGCCCCGGCTGGCCCCGGCTGATCCGACCGGGTGACGACCGGAGCGGCTGCTCACCCGTCCAGCTCCGGGCGTCGAAAAAGTCGCGTGGGCACGGATCAGGGAACAACCCGGCACCTGGGTCCGTGGCCGTCGGCACCCGTCGTGATCATGGTGCCGGTCTTCACCGTCGTCTACGCCGTGGCGGTGCTGCTGGGGCGGCTCTCCCGGCTGCCCGGCACCTCCCTGTCCCTGGTCTGGCCGGCCGCTGCCGTCGGGTTCGTCTGGCTGTTGTGGGCCTGCTCCCGGGGCCGGGCGCCGCTGGTGGTCAGCTCGGTGGTGATGGCCGCCGTGGCCACCGCGATCAACCACCTCGCCGGCGACCTGTCCCTGCCGATCTCACTGGCGCTCGGCGTCGCCAACGTGGTCCAGGCCCTGGTCGAGACCGCCGTGCTGAGCCGGTTGCGGCCGCAGGCCTGGCGACTGAGACGCTCGGCCGACCTGGCCTTCTGGGTACTGGCCGCCCTGGCCGGGGCCGCAGCCGGCGCCCTGCTCGGCCCCGCCGCCCTGGCCACCTCGTCCCACCTCGAGTTCTGGAACCTGGCCGGGGCCTGGACGCTGCGCAACGCCACCAACACCTTCGTCTTCGCCGCGCTGGCCCTGCGGATCGCCGGCAACGGCCTGGCCGGCCTGGTCCCGCCCCGCGAGCGCGAACTCGAACTGGTGGTGGCCACCCTGCTGTTCGCCGTGGCCTACGGGGTGGTCTTCGGGCTCGCGGACGGTCTGCCGCTGTCCTATCTGGTGCTGCCGCTGTCGATGTGGTTCTCGTTGCGCTTCGACACCACGCTGGTAGCCGCGCATGTGTGGCTGGTGGCCGTCGGCGTCCTCAGTTTCACCCTGACCGGCCACGGGCCGTTCGTGGCCACCTCCCCGGCCACCCGCGTCCTGCTGGCCCAGGCGTTCGTGGCGATCGCGGCGCTGGTGGCCCTCGTGCTCGCGCTGCACCGCGACGAGCGCCAGGAACTGATCGCGCAACTGCGCCGGGCCCGGGCCACCTCCGAGGAGCAGGCGCAGGAACTGCGCGTGGCGTCCCGGCACAAGAGCGACTTCCTGGCCACGATGAGCCACGAGATCCGCACACCGCTGAACGGGGTGCTCGGCTACACCTCGCTGCTGGCCGAGAACCCGGGCTCCCCGCAGACTCCCGAGTGGATCTCGGGCGCCGACCGGGCCGGGCACGTGCTGCTCGACATCGTCAACGACAGTCTTGACGTGGCCAAGATCGAGGCCGGCGGGATCGACCTGGAACAGGTCCCGCTGGACGTGGTCGCCGTGGCCCGGGAGGCGCTGCTTCCCTCCCGCCCGCGCGCCGAACAGGCCGGGATCCAGCTGATTCTCGAGACCGCGGACGGCCTGCACCGTTACCGCACGGGTGACCCGACCCGACTGCGGCAGGTCCTCACCAACCTGATCGCCAACGCGGTGAAGTTCACCGATCAGGGGTCGGTGACGGTCACGATCGAGGACGCGGGTGACCGCGTGCGTCTGGTGGTCGCCGACACCGGGATCGGGATGGACACCGAGCAGATGAAGAACCTGTTCCGGCCCTTCGTGCAGGCCTCCTCCGACACCACCCGGCGGTACGGCGGCACCGGCCTGGGCCTGTCGATCGCGCAAGGACTCACGCTGGCGATGGGTGGGCAGCTGAGCGTCAGTTCCGACCCCGGTCAGGGCACCCGGTTCTCCCTGCTCGTCGCGCTGCCCCGGACCGCGGCACCGGTGCCGGTCGCGGCGGTGCCCCGTCCGCGCCGGTCCCCGGAGGCCACCCTGGCGGGCAAGCACGTCCTGGTGGCCGAGGACAACGAGACCAACCAGCTGATCGCCCGGGCCATGCTCACCTCCCGCGGGCTGGTGGTCGACATGGTGGACGACGGCGAGGCCGCGGTCGCGGCGGTGCTGGCCGGAACCTTCGACGCCGTCTTCATGGACGTGCACATGCCGGTGCTGGACGGGCTGGAGGCGACCCGGCGGATCCGCGCGGCCGAGTGTCCGCTGGGTCTTCGTACTCCGGTGATCGCGATGACGGCCAATGCCTTCGACGATGACCGGCACGCCTGCCTGGAGGCCGGGATGGACGACTTCCTACCCAAACCCTGGAAGGCCGGCCAGCTCTCGGAGGTCCTGGAACACCTCGCCACCGGTGACTTCCCGCAGCGGCGGGCCGAGGTCTCGGCAACCCCCGAGAAGTGAGGACGCGCGTCCTCTGTTCGTGATCAGGCAGAGTTTCCCCGGGGAGACGTGGCCTGATCACGAACGATGGCTAGCCGGCCGGGGCGGCCAGACGCCCGTCCCGCATGAACGTCCCGTTCTGCTTGAGACGGCGCAGGATGGGTGAGATCTCGAGCTGCTGAACCCCGGGGATGGCTCCCAGTCGCCGGGTGACGTACTGGTAGAGATGCTCGGGGTCGCGGGTGATGGCCGAGGCCGTGAGGTTGCGGTTGCCGCTGATCGCCGCCACGTAGGCGATCTCCTTGTGCTCGGCCAGTTCCAGCCCCACCCGGTCCAGATCGGCCGGGGAGACCGTCAGCCAGAGCGTCGCGTGGGTGGCGAAACCCAGCGCCTCGATGGCCATCTCGACATCGAAGTAGAACATCCCGGCGTGTACCAGCTCGTCCAGGCGCCGCTGCACCCGGGCCGCGCTCCAGCCCGTGGCCTGGGCCAGCCGGGAGACCGGAGCGCGACCGTCGGCCCGCAACTGCGCCAGCAGTGTGTCGTCGTCCGGCCCGATCGGCACCGCCGGGTCGGCGCCCTCGACACGCATCAGGGCCCCGCGCCGGATCTCGGTCACCTGGGCCGGGTCCAGCTCCGTCAGGTGCCCCATCGAGCCGAGGCGCTCGTCGAAGCGGTGCATCACCATCTGGGCGGTGAAGTCGATGACCTCCTTGGTGTGCGGCAGACGGCGCAGCAGCAGTTCCTGGCTGGGCTCGGTGCCGTGCCCGGTGTGCGAGCGCGCCGCGCACAGGATCTCGGTGCCGCCCGAGGTCAGCGACACCCAGGAGACGTCGGGACGCTGCGCCAGGGCGTCGGCCAGCGGGCCGGCCGCGTCGGGACGGGCCCGGATGCGCACCATCCAATTGCCCTGACCATTGGCGAAGGGGTCGACGAGTCCCATCACCCTCACCACGCCGTGCTCGCGCAGCCGCCGGAACCGGCGGGCCACGGTCTGCTCGGAAACGCCGGTAAGTGACGAGAACCGGGCGAACGGAATGCGAGGATCCAGCCGCAGCGCATGGATGAGCTTCTGATCCAGATCATCGGTCGTGAGGATTTCCATCGAACCACCGCCCTTCGATGGAGGATTCTAACGCTCTCGGGACTTCTGGCGACGTTCGCCGGGCCACCTGCCCCATGCTCCTTTCAACACCACAAAAACTACTGGGAGTCGTTCCATGCGTAAGTGGACCCCGCTACTGGCGGTCTGCCTGGGCACCTTTATGTTGCTCATCGACGTCACGATCGTGAACGTCGCCCTGCCCGACGTCACCCGCGACCTGGACGCGAGTTTCAGCCAGGTGCAGTGGGTCATCGACATCTACGCCCTGAGTCTGGCCGCGCTCATGCTCGGCGCCGGGGCCCTGGCCGATGCGCTCGGCCGCCGCCGGGTGTACCTGACCGGCCTGACGGTCTTCGCGGCCGCCTCGGTCGCCTGCGGCCTGTCGCAAGACATCACCGTGCTCATCATCGGCCGGGCCGTGCAGGGCATCGGCGGCGCCGCGATGTTCGCCACCACCGTGGCCCTGATCAACGTGTCGTACTCCGGGCGCGACCGGGGCACCGCCTACGGCATCTGGGGCGCCGTGGCCGGGGCCTCCGCCGGTGTCGGCTCGGTCATCGGTGGCGTGCTCACCGACCTGCTGTCCTGGCGCTGGGCGTTCTGGGTCAACCTCCCGGTCTCGATCCTGGCCATCGCGCTGTCGCTGATCGTGTTCCAGGACGCCGAGCGCCGCCGCGTGCGTCTCGACGTACCCGGCATGATCACCTTCACCGCGGCCGCCAGCCTGATCACCTACGCGATCATCGAGGCCGGCGAGGAGGGCTGGACGGCCACCACGCCGATCGTCACGGCCGTGCTCGGGGTGCTCGCCCTGGCCGTGTTCGTGGTGCTGCAGCGCCGCACCGCCAACCCGCTCATCGACCTGGCCCTGCTGCGCAGCCCGGTCTTCACCGGTGCCGTGCTGGCCGCAGCGGTGCTCTCCTCCACCGCTTTCGGCTCCAGCGCCCTGATCTCGATCTGGCTGCAGTCGGTCGTCGGCCTCAGCCCGCTCAAGACCGGCCTGGTGCTGCTGCCCATGTCGGCCGTGGCGTTCGTCGTGGCCGGCGGTCTCAGCCGCAGAATGCACGGTGTTCCGGTGGCCCGGCCGATCGGCGCCGGACTGTTCCTGATCGGGTGCGGCACCCTGCTCATGCTCTTCGTGCACCCGCAGTCGTCGTGGACCGCCCTGCTCGCGGGCCTGCTCGTCGTCGGTCTCGGCGTCGGCCTGGCCACACCTCCGCTCACCGCCGCGGCCCTCTCCGCCGTTCCGGTGCAGCGCAGCGGCATGGCCTCGGGCGTGCTCAACACCGCCCGCCAGCTGGGCCTGGCCTTCGGGGTGGCGATCCTCGGGTCGGTCTTCACCTCCCGCGCCGCCGACACCCTGGCCTCGCACGACGTCCCCGGTGCCGACGGGCTGGCCTCGGCCGTGTCCGGCGGCCAGACCCAGGCCGTCCTGCAGGCGGCCCCGGAGAACGTCCGGGGGCAGCTCGAGACCGCCATCCACGAGGCCTTCGCCGCGGGCCTGCACGGCGCCTTCCTGATCGCCGGCCTGGTGGGTCTGCTCGGCTCGGTGATCGTGTTCCTGCTGCTGCGCCGCGAAGCCGCCCCGGAACCGCAGCCCACCCTCGAACCCGCCACCGCGGCGAGCTGACCCCAACCCCCTCCAACCCTTCCGTGATCATGCAAAACCTCCCCGGAGTTCTAGAACTGCGAGACCGAGAGTTCTAGAACGCTGGGGAGGTTTTGTATGATCACGAAGAAGTGGGGACCTTGGCGATGATCTCGTCCCGCACGCGGGCCCTCCGGGAGATCAGTGGCCGAGCCACGAATCCACCACGTGCTCTGCTGGAAAGTCAGCGGGCGAAGCGCTCCACCAGACGGGTGAGTTCCCGCGCGTTCTCGTCCAGCGTGCGGGCCGCCTCACGCGAACTGCCCACCGCCGTCAGAGTGCTCGCGACGGTGTTCTTGACCTCGCCGATACCGGCACTGATCTGGGTCCCGCCCGCGGTGACCAGCTGCACGGCCCGGCTCATCTCCGAGGTCACCGAGCTCTGCTCCTCCACGGCGCCGGCGATGGCGTCCTGGAAACTGCTGACCCGCTCGATCGCTTCACCGATGGCCACGATCGCCGCCACCGCGTCGTCCGTGTCAGTCTTGATCGCATTGACGCGCGTGGTCACGTCGACGGTGGCCTCGGCCGTCTGGCGCGCCAGTTCCTTGACCTCGTTGGCGACCACGGCGAAGCCCTTGCCGACCTCACCGGCCCGGGCCGCTTCGATCGTCGCGTTGAGCGCCAGCAGGTTGGTCTGCCCGGCGATCGCGTTGATCACCTCCACCACGTCGACGATCTGGGCGCTGGAGTTGCCCAGCCGGTTGATCACGGCCCGGGCCTGTTCGGTGCGCTGCACCGTCTCCTGCGCCACGGATGCGGCCTGGGTGGCGTTGCGCGCGATCTCGCCGATGGCGGAGGACATCTCGTTGGACCCGGTCTCCATCGTGGCCATCGTGCGGGCCACGTCGTCGGCCTCGGTCGCCACGTGGGTGGTGCGGGCGGCGACCGCGTCGGCGGCCCCGGCCACCTCATCCCCCACGCTCGAGACCTGCCCGGCGGCCCGGGCCACCCCGGTGGCCGTGCGGGCCATGTCCGAGAGCAGGGAACGGATCTCGCCGACCGCGGTGTTGAGCGCCGCACTCATCTTGCCGATCTCGTCCGTTCCCTCGGTGACCTGCACGTTCAGGTCACGGTGGGCCACCTTGTCAAGGGCCCCGGTGAGGGTGTCCAGCCGCAGCACCGTACGTCGCGCCCAGTACCAGGCCAGGCCACCACCGATCACGGTCAGCAGCCCGGCCGCCAGGGCCAGGATCATCAGCATGCTGCTGCGGCCGTCGCTCAGAGCGTTACTGGCAGCGGCATAGTCGGGGTTGTACGTCTGCACCGCGATGGCCCACTTGTAGGGCGAGTAGTACATCACCCGCATCGTACTGTCGGCCGCCGCGGCATCGTCCCGGCCCGGCAGTTTGTACTCCCCCGTCCATACCTGGCCGTCCTCGAGTTGGGCCGCGGCATCGACGATCTGCTGGACGTAGGCGGTTCCGGAGGCGTCCACGGCCTCGAGCGGCTTGTCACCGGCCGGGGCCGGCAGGCCCGATGCGATGACCCTTCCCCGGTCGGCAGTTTCGTTGCTGAAGATCGAGACACCACCGTGCTGGCCGATCTTCGTGGCCGCGATACTCTCGGTCAGTTCCTTGATCGCGTCGGCCTGCGGGACACCGAAGAAGACCGCCCCGACCACGTCACCGTTCGCGTCCTTCAGTGGGTCGTACGCCGTGACGTACCAGGTACCGACCACCTGGGCCACGCCGCGGTAGGACTTGCCCGCCGTGATGGCCGCGACCACGGCGTTCGGTTTGCCGTCGGCGCCCACCGACGGGATGTACGTGCCGATGGCCCGTTTCCCCTCCGCGTTGGGCACATTCGTCGCGACCCGGAGCAGGTCACCGGCCTTGTTCATCCGCTGGAAGATCGTGACCCGGCCGCCGACCTTCGCCGCGAGGGTGTCGACGACCGGAGTGGCCTTCTTCACGTCCCGGTTCTGCCCCAGCCAGGTGCCGTCGACGTTCACCCGCGGCAGCTGGACCGTGCCGGCCTTCTGGCTCACCTGGTTGACCGCGTTCCACGTCACCGTCGAGTCGCCGAGCTCGAGCCCACCCTTCTCGGCGAGATCGGCCAGGGCCACGGTGTTGGCCCGGTTGACCCGGTCCTGGGTGGCCGCACCCGCATTGTTGACCAGCTGATAGACCTGGGACGTGAGGCTGTCGAGCTCACTGTCGCGCTGGTCGGCGATGGTCTCGTCGGCCTTGCTGCTGAAGACACCGCTCTGCCAGGCAGCGACCCCTCCCAGTACTCCGGCCGTCAGCACAATGCTTCCGACACCCAGCAACAACAGGGTGACCCGCAGGGTCACGGTGCGCGGCAATCTTGTCACACCCCGCTCTTCGGCTCGAAGCAGCGCCGACTGAAGGTCCCGGAGCGGACAATCGTCCCCGATCGGCGCAACGGCAACACATCGCCAGCGCGCTCACCCGAAACCCCCAGCAGACCGAGCAGAGCCAGGCCCATGACCAGGTAGGCGTTCGCCGTCAGCCAGTCCACCGGCAGGTCACGGGGTAACCACCACATCGGCGACAGCGCCAGTACCGCACCCGCGGCCAGAGCCACCCGGTGGCGCCCGTCCCGCACCAGCACGACCAGCGCCGGCAGGGCCCACACCCAGTGGTGGCTCCACGAGATCGGCGAGACCACCAGGCTGGTCAGACCGCCCACGGCCACCGCGGCGGCCCAGTCACCGCTGCGGGCCCGGCGGGTGGCGAGGACGAGCCCGTAGGTCAGCAGCACCAGCGGGACGACGAGGTACCAGCTGCCGACGTTCTCGCGGCCTCCGAGCAGCCGGACCAGCGCCCCGAACGGGGACTGGTTGCTGATGTAAGACGCCCCGACCCGGGAGGTGTCGAAGAAGACCTTGCTCCAGTACAGCCGGGAGGCACCGGGAGCAGCGACGACCCCGAGCCCGGTGCACGCGACGAAGGTGACAGCCGCGGTCACCGCGGCCCGGACCTTCCCGGCGCACAGCAGCAGCACGATGAAGATTCCCGGCGTCAGCTTGATCGCGGCGGCCACGCCGATCCCGACGCCCACCCCCAGACCGGTCCCCCCGGCCACCCGGCGCACGTCGAACAGCACCAGGGCCAGCAGGAACACGTTGATCTGGCCGAGGAACAGAGTGTGCCAGACCGGTTCGAGCATCAGCCCGCCGACGACCACCCAGCCCGGTCGCAGCCGCGAGAGCCTGGCCAGCAGCAGCATCTCGCGGCAGGCGAGGGCGAACGCCGCGACCGTGGCCAGCTCCCAGAGCAACCGGGACGGGACCAGCGGGATCCAGGAGAGAGGCGTGAAACTCAGTGCTGCGAAGGGTGTGTAGGTGAAGAACAGCCCGGCCTGGCGTTCGAGATACAGGTCGGTCCCCGACCGGACGGCCGAGCCACCCAGACGATAGATGGAGAAGTCCAAGGGGTTCCAGAACAACGAGAAGACAGTGACCACGAGTATCTGTGCCGTGAGCCACCATCCGGGGTCTCTCCATGAGAGTCGTACCGGCAACGTCAGGACGCCCACCCGCGTCCTCAAGATCTGCGTTCCAGACATGACCCCACCGTGGCCGTCGGCCCCGCCCCGCCACATCGGCCCACGGGCCACACCGCTGCCATCCCCTGGGCGTAGGCTCCGGGTCCGGTCCGGACGACCCGGAACGGTCACGCATCGCAGCTGAGCGGCAACGGCTTTCGCTGATCCCGAGGTGCTGGAGCCGGTGACCTACGAGACCCCGGCCGCGCTCGGGCTCCCGATGACCGGGCATCCCGGCGGGACGTTGGCCCTGATGGCCTGACCGTTCAGCGGGTGGGTTTCACCAGACCGAACTCGTAGGCCTGGATCACCAGCTGAACCCGATCGCGGGCATCAAGTTTCGTCAGCAGCCGGGAGACGTGGGCCTTGGCCGTGGCCGCACTGATGACCAGTTCGGCGCCGATCTCGGCATTCGACAACCCCCGTCCGACCAGGGTGAGCACCTCCCGTTCCCGATCGGTGACGACCGACAGGCTCCCCCGGGCCGTGGGCCGGGCGACCCGGCCGGTCAGGGCGTTCATCAGCCGCCGGGTCAGCCGGGGCGCGATCAGCGCGTCACCGGCCGCGACCACCCGGATCGCCGACAGCATGTCTTCCAGGGCAACGTCTTTGACCAGAAATCCACTGGCCCCGGCCTGCAGGGCCCCGTAGAGCGACTCGTCGTCGTCGAACGTCGTCAGGACCAGTACCCGCACCCCGGGGTCGTGCGCCGTGATGCGCCGGGTGGCCTCGATACCCTCCAGCCCGGGCATCCGCAGGTCCATGACCACCACATCGGGCCGCAGCGAGGCAGCCAGCAACACCGCCTCGAACCCGTCCCCCGCCTCCCCCACCACCCTCAGATCGCCGGTGTCGGTGAGCAGGACCCGCAGGCCGGCCCGGATCAGCGGCTGGTCGTCGGCCAGCACCACCGAAATCGTCACAAGCCCTCTCCTCACCCCGGAACCGGAAGCCGGGCCGCCACCCGGAACCCGCCATCGGCCCGGGCCCCGACGTCGAACGATCCGCCCAGCAGCGTAGCCCGTTCCCGCATCCCGATCAGCCCGTAGCCGCCCTCCGACGAACCGGCCGGGCCGCGTCCCGAATCCAGGACCTCCACCGACAGTTCGGCGCTCCGGTAGTCCAGACGCACCAGGCAGTGCGGCGTCCCGGCATGGCGCACCACGTTGGTGACCGACTCCTGGACGATCCGGTAGGCCGAGAGTTCGACGTCGGCAGGAAGTTCCCGCACCGAGCCCAGTCGCTCCACCTCGACCGCCACCCCGGACAATCCGGCGGTGGACACGACCCGCTCCAGATCGCCCAGTCCGGGCAGCGGTTCGCCGGGCACGCCCTCGGGATCGGCGCGGCGCAGGGCAGTCAGGGTGCGCCGCAGCTCGGAGAGCGTCTGCCGGCTCGTGTTCTCGATGGCTCTCAGCGCCTTGGCCGCCTCGTCGGGCCGGCTCCCGATCACCCGGGCCCCCACCCCGGCCTGGATCGCGATGACCCCGAGGCTGTGGGCGATCAGGTCGTGCATCTCCCGGGCGATCCGCAGACGCTCGGCCTCGATCGCCTGCTCGGTCTCCCGGACCCGGGCCACCTCGGCCCGTCGCCGCGCCGCGCCCGCCGAGTTCGCGAGCGTCCACACGGTGACCATGATCAGCAGAAGGCTGCCGGACCCGGCGAACTGTTGCACGAACGCGAACCCGACCAGTTGCTGACCGACCGCCACCACAACGGCGAGAGGCAGGGAGACCGGCCACGGCCGGCGCAGGGCCAGCAGCGCCACCGCCAGGTACTCCGCCAGCATCCCGATCATGATCGCGGTGTCGTACTGGGGCAAAGGGGCCAGGAGTGACGCCACCAGCAGGACCGCGATCAGGCTCACCACCGGACCGCGCAGCACGAGCAGCGGCACAAAGACCGCGACGGTCACGATCGCGTCCAGGTCGTTACCCAGCCAGAACACCGCCGATCCGACCACGAGCAGCCCGATCACCCGCGGCGGGACCCCAGGGGATCTCCGCGGGAGGAAGAGGTCCATGCCGCCACGGTAGCCAGGCACCGCCGCGAGCGCATCGGCCCCCGGGCTTACGCCTACGGGCTGACGCCCGCCACCAGGTGCTCGAAGATCACGTTGGTCTCGGTGAAACCCACCTCCCGCCGCGCACTCAGGTTCCGCACCACGAAATCGCGCAGAGCATCCGGCGACTCGACCGCGATATGAATCTGGAAGTCGTTGGCCCCACCGAGGAAGAACACATTGAGGACGCCGTCGAGCGCCGCCATCTCCTGGGCGAAGGCCCCGATGCGGTGGCGGGAGGGGGTGGTCAGGCGTACCGCCACCAGCGCCTGCAGCGAACGCCCCAGGGCCTCGGGCGACAGCTCGGCCCGAAACCCCCGGATCACCCCGGCCTCCTGAAGCCGGCGCACCCTCAACAGGCACGTGGACGGCGCGACCCCGACCCGGGCGGCCAGCGCGTTGTTCGGCAGACGGGCGTCCGCGACGAGTTCGGCGAGGATCTGGCGGTCGATCTCGTCGAGTTCGGCCGGCCCGTGACCGGATCGACGATTATTCGCCATGGCAAGCCTTCCACCTGGGCCGATACGAATTCATCAACAGATTAACCGCTGAGAATCGAATAATCTTCGACGAAACAACCTGGAAACGGAATCATCACGCACTCTGCCGTCACGTGGCCGGAGAGGCCCCTTCGTGACGAGGAGCGCAGCATGCTGGTCGGTGTCCCCCAGGAGATCAAGAACCACGAGTACCGCGTGGCCATCACCCCCGCCGGCGTCCGCGAGCTGACGCTGCGCGGGCACGACGTGGTCATCGAGCGCGGCGCCGGCATCGGCTCGGCCCTGCCGGACACCGACTACGAGGCGGCCGGGGCCAAGATCCTCGACACCGCCGAGGAGGTCTGGAGCTCCGCGGAACTCGTGCTCAAGGTGAAGGAGCCGGTGGAGGCCGAGTACGCCCGGCTGCGGGCCGGCCAGACCCTGTTCACCTACCTGCACCTGGCCGCGTCCCGCTCCTGCACCGACGCCCTGCTCGCCGCCGGCACCACCGCCGTGGCCTACGAGACCGTGCAGACCGACGCCGGCGCGCTACCCCTGCTGGCCCCGATGAGCGAGGTCGCGGGCCGACTGGCCCCGCAGGCCGGCGCCCACCAGCTGATGCGCTCGGAAGGTGGCCGGGGCGTACTGCTCGGCGGCGTGCCCGGGGTGCGCCCGGCCCGCGTGGTCGTGATCGGCGCGGGCATCTCCGGGATGAACGCCGCCACGATCGCCGCCGGGATGGGCGCCGACGTGCAGCTGCTCGACCTCAACGTGGACCGGCTGCGCGCCGCCGACCAGGTCTTCGGCGGCCGCGTGCAGACCATCGCCTCCTCGGCCTTCGAGATCGAGCAGGCCGCGCTGCAGGCCGACCTGGTGATCGGCGCCGTGCTGGTGCCCGGTGCGAAGGCCCCCACCCTGATCTCCAACGACCTGGTGCGCCGGATGAAGCCGGGCGCCGTGCTCGTCGACATCTCCATCGACCAGGGCGGATGCTTCGAGGACTCACGTCCCACCACGCACGCCGAGCCGACCTACGCGGTCCACGACACGATCTTCTACTGCGTGGCCAACATGCCCGGCGCGGTGGCCAGCACCTCCACCCGAGCCCTCACCAACGTCACCCTGCCCTATGCGGTCGCGCTCGCCGACCGGGGCTGGAAGGACGCACTGGCCGCCGACCAGGCGCTGGCCCGTGGGCTGAACACGCACGACGGCAAGGTGACCTACGCCCCCGTCGCCCTGGCCCACGGCCTGGAGTACACCGAGACGGCTTCTCTCCTGGCCTGATCCATTCACGAGAGGCCCGCCGGAATCATCCGGCGGGCCTCTCGTGCGTCGCTGCCCACCCCACCGACGCGAGCCCGTGCGCGTCCACCATTGACGCACCGCCACCCGCAGGCAAGGATTAATGACCGTACGGTCAGTATTTCGCGTCCGCATTCAAGGGTGAAGGTGGAACCGGGTGACTGAGGGTTGGCTGGGCCTGTTGCCGTCGGAGGGGCCGGTGCGGCTCATCGATGCCGCCGGTGTCGCGACCGGTGACGGCACGTACGAACTGCCCGATCACGACACGCTGGTCGCGCTCTACCGGGCGATGGTCGTGGGCCGCCGCTTCGACGCCCAGGTCACGGCGCTGACGAGGCAGGGACGCCTCGCGGTGTATCCCTCCTCGCGGGGCCAGGAGGCCTGCCAGACCGGTACGGCGCTGGCGTTGCGCCCGCAGGACTGGCTGTTCCCGACCTACCGCGACTGCGTCGCGGTGGTCACCCGCGGGGTCGATCCGGTCGACGTGCTGGTCAGCTTCCGGGGGGACTGGCACTGCGGGTACGACCCCTACGAGCACCGGGTCGCGCCGCAGTGCACCCCTCTGGCGACGAACACGCTGCACGCGGTCGGGGTGGCACACGCGGCCCGGTTGCGGGGTGAGGACGCGGTCGCGGTGGTGCTGCTGGGCGACGGGGCCACCAGCGAGGGAGACACCCACGAGGCACTGAACTTCGCGGCCGTGTGGAAGGCGCCCGTGGTGTTCGTGGTGCAGAACAACGGGTATGCGATCAGCGTGCCGCTTCACCGGCAGACGGCGGCTCCTTCCCTGGCCCACAAGGGTATTGGCTATGGCATTCGATCGGAGCAGATCGACGGGAACGATGCGGCGGCCGTGTATGCGACGGTCTCCTCGGCGATCGCCTCCGCTGCCGCCGGAGGTGGTCCCACGCTGATCGAGGCGCTCACCTACCGGATCGAGGCGCACACCAATGCCGACGACGCCTCGCGATACCGGCAGGACGACGAGGTGGCCGGCTGGCTGGAGCGCGACCCGGTCCGGCGGCTCGCCGTCTTTCTCTCTTCGTCCGGGGATTTCGATGCAACCGGGTTCGACGCCGAGGCTGAGGGTCTGGCTGCCGGAGTGAGGACGCGGATGGGCACCGATGCACCGGTCTCACCGTCGGATCTGTTCGAGTACGTCTACGCGCGGCCGACAGCCGCGCTGGCCCGGCAGCGCGCGGACGCGCTGGACCTTCCGGTAGGGGGAAGGGCCACGATGGACGGACATGAACCCGGCGGGAGGGGAATCCGGTGAGTACGGTGACGGAGCGCGCAGGTCAGGTGGAATCATCGGTGCATCAGCCGGTCTCGCTCGCCGGGGCACTGAACCAGGCACTCGGTGACGCGCTGGATGCCGACGATCGGGTGGTCGTGTTCGGGGAAGACGTCGGGCCGCTGGGCGGGGTGTTCCGGGTGACCGACGGCCTGGCCGCGCGGTTCGGGCCCGACCGGGTCTGGGACTCGCCGCTGGCCGAGTCCGGCATCGTCGGCACTGCGATCGGCATGGCGATGAACGGGTTGCGCCCGGTGGTGGAGATGCAGTTCGACGCCTTCGCCTACCCGGCCTTCGAGCAGATCACCAGCCATCTGGCCAAGATGCACAACCGCACCCGCGGACGCGTCGGGTTACCGATCGTGGTGCGTATTCCGTACGGGGGTGGCATCGGCGGGGTGGAGCATCACTGCGACTCCTCCGAGGTCTATTACACGCACACCGCCGGGCTGCGCGTGGTCACGTGCGCCACACCCTCCGACGGGTACCGTCTGCTGCGCCAGGCCGTCGACAGCCCCGATCCGGTGATCTTCCTGGAGCCCAAACGCCGCTACTGGACCAAGGAACCGATAGATCGCGCGGTAGACGGACCGGAGCTGCACCAGGCGCGCGTGGTGCAGCCGGGCCGTGACGTCACGGTGATCACGTACGGCGGCACGGTGGAGACCGCACTGGAGGCCGCCCGGATCGGCCGCGACGAGGGGTACGACCTGGAGGTGGTGGACCTGCGCAGTCTGAGCCCGTTCGACGACGAGACCGTCACGGCCAGCGTGCGGCGCACCGGCCGGGCCGTGGTCGTACACGAGGCCGCGGGGTTCTGCGGATACGGCGCCGAGGTGGCCGCGCGCCTCACCGAGCAGTGCTTCCATTCCCTCGCAGCCCCGATCCTGCGGGTCACCGGATACGACATTCCCTATCCCCCGCCCCAACTCGAGCATCATCACCTGCCCGACGCCGAACGCATCCTCGACGCGGTCAGCCGGCTGCAGTGGGAGGGCGAGCCCCATCATGGCTGATTTCCTCCTGCCCGACCTGGGTGAGGGCCTGACCGAGGCCGAGATCATGACCTGGCTGGTGGATGTCGGTGACGAGGTGACGGTCGACCAGCCCGTCGTCGAGGTCGAGACCGCCAAGGCCTCGGTCGAGGTCCCGGTCCCGTTCGCCGGTGTCGTCACCGTGCTGCACGCCGAACCGGGTGATGTCCTGGCCGTGGGCACACCTCTGATCACCATCGCCGAGACCCGTCGCTGGGAGACCTCCTTCGGCGGTCTGCGAGAGCCGGGGGTGGAGGTCGCCCCACCGGGCTTCGACGAAAAGAGCGAGGAAGGCGCCGGCCGCAGTGAATCCGCAGGCAGCAGTGAGACCACCGGCAGAGGTGAGAACGCAGGCAGCGGAAACGTTCTGGTCGGCTACGGCACATCATCAGCCGGTGCCCCCACACCCCGGCGCCGTCGGCCCCTGCGCCGGCCGGGCGCCCCGGCCCTCGTCCCAGAAACTGATGCCGTTACACCCGGAGTTGACGCTGCCACACCAGACGCTGGCGCCGTCGCACCGACTCCCCGTGTTCTTCCGCCGGGCACGGAAACCCACGCCCTGCGCGTCATCTCTCCGCTGGTGCGGCGCCTGGCCCGTGAATCCGGTCTCGATCTGCGCCAGGTGACCGGCAGCGGCCCTGGCGGTCTGATCCTGCGGGCCGACGTCGAGCAGGCGGCCCGCTCCCAGCCTGAACGGCGTCCCGGGCCGACGCCTCCTGCGCCCACGCTCCCCGAGACCACGTCCTCAGGAACGGTTTCCTCCGAAAGCTTCCGGACCGCAGCGTCTCCGCCGCCTCCATCCCTCCCCGCCTCAGCATGGCCCCCCGACCGCGGGTTCGAGCGGGTCCCCCTGACCGGGATACGGCGGGTGGCTGCCGAGAAACTCTCTCGATCGCGCCGGGAGATTCCTGAGGCCACCCTCTGGGTCGATGCCGACGCGACCGGGCTGCTCGAGGCCCGGGCCGTGCTCAACAGCGCACCCCCCGGTTCACCCCCGGGCACCCCTGTCAGCATCGTCGCGCTGCTCGCCCGTTTCGGCGTGGCGGGGTTGCGGCGGTATCCGGAGCTGAACGCGACGGTCGAGGGTGGGGAGATCCACCGGCATCGGGCTGTGCACCTGGGGTTCGCGGCGCAGACCGATCGTGGCCTGGTGGTGCCGGTGATCAAAGACGCGGATCTGCTCAGCACGCGACGGCTGGCGGGCGCGATCAGCGCGATGACGGGCCGGGCCCGGGAGAGTGCACTCACGCCGGGTGATCTGACCGGCGGGACGTTCACGGTCAACAACTACGGGGTGTTCGGCACCGACGGCGCTGCGGCGATCATCCATCACCCCGAGGCGGCGATCCTCGGGATCGGGAGAATCATCGAGCGACCCTGGGCCGTAGCTGGTCAGGTGGTGGTGCGACAGGTCACGCAGCTGACGCTGAGTTTCGATCACCGGGTGTGTGACGGCGCGGTGGCGGGCGGGTTCCTGCGGTTCGTCGCCGACTGCGTCGAGAGGCCGGTGGCAGCGCTGGGTGATCTCTGAGGTAGCGTGACAACGTCGTGGTGTTCGGGAATTCCGGTGTGATACCGGAGCGGCCCTCGCCACTGTGATCGGGAAGCTGCCGGCTCGCACAGTCCGCATCGGGCGCCACTGGGCGGGACCGTCATGACGGGACCGCCTGGGAAGGTTCGCCGGCAGCGCTTGACCCGAGAGCCAGGAGACCGGCCACGGCACTTGTTTCGCAACCACGAGGTGCTGGAGGCGGTCTGTTCCATGGGCCCTGCGCGTTTTCTGAAGATCCCGGCGATCGCTGCGGCGTTCGTCCTCCCCCTGCTCCCGCTGGCCGCCTGCGGCAGCGATTCCGGTGCTGCCGGTAGCGACGGTCCCCAGATCCTGCGGTACGCCTATGCGTTCACGCCGGTCGCGGCGCTCTCGCCGTACAGCGACGACGCGGTGACCAGTTACGGCGTCGGCGCCACGCAGACCCTGGCCCAGCTCGACGCCTCCGGCCGTCCCGAGGCGTCGCTGGCCACGGGCTGGGAGCAGACCGACCCCCAGACCTGGGAGCTCACGCTGCGCCCGGACGTGACGTTCCAGGACGGCACCGCCATGGACGCCCAGGCCGTGGCCGACTCGCTGACCCACGCCACCGAGGCCGACCCGGCGCCGCGGTCGCTGTCGGGCACCGACCTGACCGTGACCGCCGACGGCGACAGCGTGGTCCGGATCGTCACCCGCACCGCAGACCCGGTGCTGATCCAGCGGCTGACCTCGCCGGAGCTGGCGATCCTCTCGGAGAAGGCTTACGCCGACCCGGCCTCGCCGTCCGTGGTCGGCACCGGCACCGGTCCCTACACGATCACCCAGCTCAACGGCACCACCTCGGCCGACCTCACCGCGAACAAGAGCTACTGGGGCGGCACCCCGGCCCTGGCCGGCATCGAGCTGAGCTTCGTGGCGGACGGCGACCAGCGCGCGTCCGCGCTGCGAGCCGGTCAGACCGACGTGGCCCAGGCCGTCCCGGCCGACCAGCTGGAGCAGATCGGCACCGACCACGTGCTGGCCGTCCCGCTGCCGCGCACCGTGTCGCTGCACCTGACGCAGAGCTCGACGGTGTTCAAGGACCCGGCCCAGCGCGAGGCCGCCCGCGAGGCCTTCGACAGTCCGGACGGTCCGGACGGTCTCGACGGTCCGGACGGTCTGGACCTGGCCGGCACCATCTACGCCGGTGCCGCCGACCCGGCGAAGGGGCTGTTCTCGTCCGTGTCCACCTGGGCCGACGAGCGCCCGACCCCGGACTACCCGAAGGCCGCGACCCCGCAGAGGCAGAAGATCACGCTGGCCACGTTCTCCGACCGCCCGGAACTGGCCGAGATCGCCACCGTCGTCGCCGACCGGTGGCGCAAGGCCGGGTTCGACGTCAAGACGGTGGTGCAGGAGTACAACCAGATGGAGAGCGACCTCCTGGCCGGCACCTACGACGCCGTGATCATGAGCCGCTCGTACGGGCAGGACACCGCCGACCCGATCAGCTACCTGCAGGCCGACTTCGGCTGCGACGGCGGCTACAACATCAGCCGGTTCTGCGACCGGTCTCTCGACGCGGACCTGGCGAAGGCCGCCCCGCAGACCGATGTGAACGCCCGCAACCAGGCCGCGGTCGCCGCCGAGCACGTGGTGCTGTCCGCCGTCGCCGTCATCCCCCTGGTCCACGACCGCACCCAGTTCGGCCTGGCCGACGGGGTCTCCGGCCTGGCCGGTGACCCCTGGGAGCGCGCGGTGATCACCGCGAAGACCACGATCCGCCACTGATCCCCCGCGCCGTGAACGTACCCGTCGTGTCCCCGCTCCTGCCCACTCCAGAGGCCCCGCGATGCGGCGGGCCGGGCCCGGTGGCCGACCACGCCCGCCCCACCACCTCGTTCGTGATCGGGCCATCCCTCAGCACCCGGCCGGGGAGAGTCTGCATGATCACGAACGAGGTCGGGCTCCACCGTTCTCGCACTCGCGCTCTTCACCTCGCGGGGATCACGGGAATCGCCGGGATCGCGAGATGAGCCGCGGATCAGCGCCGTCCGGGCTGCGCTCGATCACCGGCACGCTCGCCACGGTCCTGCTCCTGCTGGTCGTGGTCGCCGCGTTGCCCTGGCTGCGGGGTGAAGACCCGGCCCGGACCGTGCTGCGGGTGCGCTTCACCGCACGGGGTGACGACCCGGCCGCGGTCGAGGCTCTGCGCCGGGAACTGGACCTTCCCTCGTCCCCCGTCTCCGGGGTTCTCACCTGGCTGTCCGGCGCCCTCCGGGGCGATCTGGGCACCAGCTGGGTGAGCCGCCGGCCGGTCGGCGAGCTGGTCGGCCCGGCGCTGGGCACGTCGCTGACCCTGGCCGGCACCGCCGGGGTGATCGCGGTCGCCGTGGCCGGGCTGCTGCTCACCCCGGTGATCCGGCAGGGCGCCCGGTCCGGCCCGAAACCCCGCTCCCGCCGTCCGGACCTGCTGTCCGGGCCGGTACCGGCCGCGCTCGCGGCGCTTCCCGAGGTCGTGGTCGCGGTCACCGCAGTGCTGCTGTTCGCCGTGACCTGGCGGGTACTGCCGGTCTTCGGCTGGAACGGACCGGCGAGCGCCGTCCTGCCGGGGCTCTCGCTGGGTCTTCCGGCGGGAGGGTTGCTGGCCCGGATGCTCTCGGCCAGTGCCGAGCAGACCCTGACCGAACCGTGGGTGCGGGCGTGGCGGGCGTCCGGTCTGGACCTGCGTCCTCTGCGCCGCGCGGTGGTGCGCCGGGTGGTCGCGGTGGGGGCACCGCAGGCCGTGGTGGTCGGCATGTCGATCGTCGGCTCGTCGGTCGCGGTGGAGAGGGTCTTCTCGATCCCGGGTGCGGGCACGCTCGCCCTCGACGCGGTGCTGGCCGAAGACCTGCCCGTGGTGCAGGCGGTGCTGGCCGGGTTCGTCGTGGTCGGTCTGGTCGCGGCGGCGATGGCCGCCGCGGTGCACCGGGTGCTCGCGGTGCCCGACGCCGAGCGCGCCGCCGGCGAGCCCACCCACCTGGGCACCCAGAATGACGGACGACGCCCCGCCTGGGTCCTCGTCCTCACCTTGGCGCTGGTGGTGCTGTCGGTCGGCTGGTTCCGCAACGGCACCGCGACCGATCTCTCCCTGCGCCTGGCCTCACCGAGCCTCGCCCATCCCCTGGGCGCGGACGCCGTGGGACACGACCAGTGGGGCCGTCTCGCTCACGGCACCCTGCTCACGGTGTCGCTGGCGGCCGGGATCACGCTGTTCGCGCTGGTGATCGGGGTGCTGGTCGGGACGTCGGCCGGTCTGGCCGGGCCGGGTTCCACCCCGGGCGCTCTCGACGTACTGGCCACCGTGCCGTCGAACCTGGCCGGGCTGCTGGTCGCGGCCGCGCTCGGCCCGGGTCTGCGCGGGGCCTGCCTGGCGGTGCTGCTCGTGGCCTGGATCCCGCTGGCCGTGCACGCCCGCACCCTGGCCTGCGAGGCCCGGTCGGCCGGATACGTGCGGGCCGCGGTCCTGACGGGTGCCGGTCCCGGGCGGCTGCTGCGGGTGCACGTACTGCCCGCCGTGCTCGGACCGCTGGTACGTCACGCCCTGGTGCGCCTGCCCGCCGCGGCCCTCGGCATCGCCGGCCTGAGCTTCCTCGGGCTGGGTGCCGACCCCGACCGCCCGGAACTGGGCGCCATGCTCGCCGCCGGTGTCGGCTACCTGGAGACCGCGCCCTGGCTCGTGCTCGGACCGGCCGGGATCCTCGTCATCCTGGCCGTGCTCACCACCAGCAGTGCCCGTTCTGCCCAGCCGTGAATCAGCCGTGAATCAGCCGTGATCAGCACTGATCAGAACGGCACCCGCACCGCCACGAGAAACCCGAGCACCACGAAGACCACGGCCAGCACCACCACACCCAGGTCTGGCGCCGAAGCCGCCCGGCGCCTCGGTAAGACCCTCACCCGGGGCAGACCCAGCGACGGCAACCCGGGCAGACCCAGCCGAGGCCTGCGTGGTACGCCCAGACGGGGAAGCCGCGGTAATCCTAGGCGCGGCAGGCGAATACGCCGCCGTCGCCGAGGAACCCGCGGCGACGAGACCCGTGGACCGGTACCCGCCCGGTGAGGATCGATGAAGGGTACGGACGAGGTGTGCGGGGTGGACGAGGTAGGCGGGGTCGTCCGGGCATCGGGGCGAGCCCTTGGCCCACCCTTTTGTTCGTGATCAGGCAAACTTTCCCGGGGAATGTTTGCCTGATCACGAACAGGGGTGGGGGGTGCTGGGCCAGGGCCCGAGAGCCCACTGCCGGACGCCGGCTCGGGCCGGGTTCGGCGTTTTTCCTCGGCCTCCTGCCGCTGCCGGCGGCGTTTGGCCACCTCCGCGCGACGGGCGTCCAGAGGCCCGGTGTCACCTCCGGACTGCCACAGCGCGGTATCCCGATCCCGGCCGTCCCACTGCTCACGACGCTGCCGCTCGGCCCACTCCGCCGCCCGCTCAGCCATACGCTCGCTCGCCGAGCTTCTCAGGGCCGTACTTCGCAGGGCTGGACTTCCCAGGGCTGGACTTCTCGGAGCCGAGCTTCTCAGGGCCGAGCTTCTCAGGGCCGAGGTGCGCGGCGCCCCGTCGGGCCGCCCCGAGAACCGCCCCCAGTACGGGTCGGCCTGGCGCCGGGTCAGCACGAACGCGTCGTAGGCGGCCCGGTGCCGGAGGAGCCAGCGGTGAGCGGTGGTGACCTGGTGGGTCTCGTCCTCCGCGCCAGGGTCATCACCGCGCTCCGGCCGGCGGTCCGGGTGCAGCTCGCGCATGCGCTGCCGGTAGCCCTTGTTGATCTCGTCCGGCCCGGCGGTCTCGGCCACCCCCAGCACCTCGTAGGCGCTGCGACCGGCGAGGTCGTGGAAGCGGACGGCGTTCACCGGGCGATTGTCCCGCACCGGGCACCGCGCCGCGGATACTTAGCTCAAGGTCTCCGAGAACAGGTCGAGCATGGCCCGCCAGCTGCGCCGGTCGGCGAGTTCCCGGTACGGCGGGGTGCCGGGCAGCGTGAATGCGTGCGGGGCCCCGGCGTAGGTGGTCACGGTCCAGTCCAGGTCGTCCCGGGTGCGCAGCTCGTTCTCGAACGCGACCAGGGTCTCGTCGGGCACCACCGGGTCGGAGCCACCGGTGAGCACCAGCAACGGCCCGGTGATCTTGTCGACGTCGGCCGGCTCGTGCACCACCAGACCCCCGTGGAACGAGACCGTCGCGGCCACCGGGGCACCGGCGCGGGCGAACTCCAGCGCCGCGCTACCCCCGAAGCAGTAGCCGATCACGGCGATGCGGGCGTTGTCGGAGCGCTCGTCGAGCACCACCCGGTCGTAGGCAGCACCCACCCGGGCCCGCAGCAACGGCAGGTCGCCGTAATACTTGCCCGCCTCTGTCTGACAGTCTTCCACCGCCTCGAACCGGCGGCCCTGACCGTAGATGTCCGCGCAGAAGACGAAGTAACCCAACCGGGCCAGCATGTGGGCGCGGGCCTTGGGGTACTCGCGCAGGCCGGTCCAGTCGTGCACCACGACCACGGCCGGGCGGGGCCCGGTCAGCGCGGCGTCGAACACCACGAAACCCTCGAGTGTGACGCCGTTGTGGTCGTAGACCACGACCTCTTCCTCGATCCGCGCGTCCGGTGAGAGCGGCACACGGTCGATCAGGTCACGATGCACGGGGGAAAAGTCGGTCACTCTCGGTCTCCCAGATCTCGAAGGACAGGTGGTTGCCCGCTCAACCTATTCGCAGGCCGGGTCTCACCGCTCGCCGAGCCGGTTCAGAGCCGGTTCACGTCGATGCGGGTGTAGACCTCCCGCAGGGCAGCCAGATGACCCCGCATCGCGCGGCTCGCGGCCCGGCTGTTGCGATCGCGCACATGCTGAAGGATCTCGGTGTGGTCGGCGGCGACCTGGTCCCAGAACTCCGGACCGTTCTGCTCGCGCCCGAACCGGTCGCGCAGCACGGCGAACACCGGCCGGGCCGTCATGTCGAGCACCGGATTGCCCGCCGCCCGCAACAGCAGGATGTGGAACTCGCCGTGATCGTGGCCCCGGTCGGCCTCGGGCCCGGTCATGGTCGCCTCGAGCCGCCACAGGTCGTCGTCGCTACGCCGCCGGGCCGCCAGCTCGGCCGCCGGAACCTCTAGCTGAGAGCGCATTTCCAGCAGCTGACCGACGGTGATGCGACTGCGCGACAGCAGCGTGAGCGCTGTCTGCAGATAGTCCGCGACGTCGTCGGGTGACGGCTCGGCGATGAAGGTGCCACCATTGACGCCGCGCACACTGGTCAGCATCTTCTGCGCCGACAGCACCCGCAGCGCCTCGCGCAAGGTGCCGCGGCTGACCCGCATCCGCGCCGTGAGTTCACCCTCCGGGGGCAGGCGGTCGCCGGGCCGTAGGTCTCCCTCGACGATCATCCGCCGCAGCTCGCCGGCCACCCGCTCGTACTCCAGCGGACGAGGGCCATTCTCGGACATGCGCCCACGCTAGTGGCAGATCGGGCACTCAGCGCACATCGCATCAGACCTACCGTGACACTGGAACCCTCGGCAATCAGACGACTACCGGGAGCAATGTCCGTCCAGGGCATTTCATCGCCGATTTGCGGCGCGAAACCCTACCCTTGATCACATGACCCCGGAGCTGACGACCATGCTCGACGACCTGCGCACGCTGATCGAGGTGGAGTCCCCGTCCGGGGACCTGACCGCTCTCCATGCCTCGGCCCAGGCGGTCGCCGCGCTGCTGGAGACGCGGCTGGGCGGCAAGGCCACTCTGGTCGAGAGCCCCGTCGGCCCGCACGTGCGCTGGAGCGGCGGCGGTGAGCCCCGCGTCCTGATCCTGGGCCACCACGACACCGTCTTCCCGATCGGGACCCTGCACCGGCGTCCCTTTGCCGTGACCGACGGACATGTCTACGGGCCAGGCGTGTTCGACATGCTCGGCGGCCTGGTCCAGGCCGTTCACGGCCTGACCCTCCTCGACGACCTCACCGGCGTGGAGATCCTGGTGACCTGCGACGAGGAGGTCGGCTCCCGGGTGTCCCGCCCCCTCATCGAGGAACTGGCCCAGCAGTGCGGCGCTGTGCTGGTTTTCGAAGGATCCGGCGACGGTGGCGCCCTGAAGACCGCCCGGAAGGGCTGCGGCACCTTCCGCATCACCATCACCGGCCGCGCCGCGCACGCCGGCCTGGAGCCCGAGAAGGGCATCAACGCCCTGGTCGAGGCCTCCCACCAGGTCCTCGCGATCGCCGCCCTGGCCGACCCCGAGCTCGGCACCTCGGTGGTGCCGAGCATGAGCACGGCCGGCACCGCCAGCAACGTCGTGCCCGCCCAGGCGACGATCACGGTGGACGTGCGGGTCGAGTCGGCCACCGAAAGAGCCAGAATTGAAGACGCCGTAGTTGGTTTGGTCCCGCACCTCGCCGGTGCGACGCTCAGTGTGAGCGGGGGAATTCACCGCCCACCGATGACCCCCGACCTGTCCGCCGACCTCTTCGCCGTCGCCCAGACGTTCGACCCCGCCCTGAAAGCCGTTGCGGTGGGCGGGGGCAGCGACGGCAACCTGACCGCCGCGATCGGCGTACCCACCCTCGACGGCCTCGGCGCCGTCGGCGGCGGGGCCCACGCCGACCACGAGTACCTGGTGGCCGCCACGATGCCCGACCGTGCGCGCCTGGCCGCCCACCTCGTCCACCATCTGATCTCAGCCTGAAAAGACCACTGCGAACAAGTCACTCTCAGGTGCGGCGTACTACTGTGTCGCCGTGGTTCACGTAGAGATTCCCGGCTCGAAGTCCATCACCGCCCGAGCCCTGTTCCTGGCCGCGGCCGCCGCCGGGCCCACCACCCTCGTCGCGCCGCTGCGTTCCGACGACACCGAGGCGTTCACCGAAGGGCTGCAACGACTGGGCTACCAGGTCGATCTCACACCCCAGGCGTGGACGATCACCGGACAGCCGCAGTGGCCCGGTGCCGACGGCGCCTCGGTGTTCTGCCGCGACGGAGCGACGACGGCACGTTTCCTGCCGGCGCTCGCAGCGTGCGGGAAGGGCACGGTGGAATTCGACGCGTCCGAACAGATGCGCCGCAGGCCGATGGCCCCGCTGACGAAAGCCCTGCAGCAGCTGGGCGTGAGCCTCGATTTCCACGGCGAGCCGGATCACCATCCGTTCACCCTCACCACCTCGGGCATCCCGGGCGGCCACCTCACCCTGGACGCGGGCACCTCCTCGCAGTTCCTCACCGCATTGCTGCTGCTGGCCCCGCTCACGAAAGACGGCCTGCAGATTGACGTCACCGATCTGGTCTCCGTGCCCTACGTGGAGATGACCATCGCGATGATGGCATCCTTCGGGGTCACCGTCGAGGTCAGCAACCGGTCCTACCGCGTTGCCCCGCAACCGTACATCGCGCGGACCTACCCGATCGAACCCGACGCCTCGTCCGCGAGTTACTTCTTCGCCACCGCCGCACTGCTCGGCGAGACCATCACGGTGCCGCGCCTGGGTTCTTCTTCGTTGCAGGGAGATCTGGGCTTCGTGGACGTGCTGGCCCGGATGGGCGCGACGGTGAGCAAGGACGAGCACGCGACCACGGTCACCGGCAACGGGCAGCTTCACGGCATCACCGTGAACATGCGCGACATCTCCGACACGATGCCGACCCTCGCCGCGATCGCCCCGTTCGCGGACGGGCCCACCCGCATCATCGACGTGTACAACACCCGGGTGAAGGAGTGCGACCGGCTGGAGGCCTGCGCCACCAACCTGCGGGCGCTGGGGATCCAGGTGGAGACCGGCCGCGACTGGATCGAGATCTGGCCCGGCGAGCCCGTACCGGCGCAGATCACCTGTTACGGCGACCACCGCATCGCGATGGCGTTCAGCGTCACCGGCCTCCGCACCCCGGGCATCACGCTGGACGACCCCGGTTGCGTGAAAAAGACCTTCCCGCAGTTCCACCCGGCCCTCGCGGCGCTGGTCGACGAGCTGCGCAGCCCGGCCTGATCACGCGATCGTCACGGGCCTGTCGTCTCCCGGACCCGATCGGCGATCGTCGCGTAGACCCGCTCGACGAGCTCCCGGGGTGCGCCCATGAGGTTGTAGCCGTGGTCGACCCCGAGCAGGTCGAGATGCTCGACGAGAGCCCCTGCCGCCCGGAGACTTTCCGCGTACCGGACGCTCTCGTCGTGCAGGCGGTCGTACTCGCAGCTCACCACGAGGGCCGGGGCGATGCCCTCGATGCATTCGGCGTTGCCGCCCCAGGCCGGGGAGGCCAGGGGGTGATGCCTGGCCTGGGGGTCGGGAATGTAGGCGGTGTCGAACAGGTGGGTCATCGGGATCGAGATGATGCTCTTGCCGGCCGCCCGCTTCTGCTCGCCGGGGGTGGCGAGATCGAGGGGCGGATAGTGCAGCACCTGCAGCTGGATGTCAGGGCCGTGCTGGTCCAGGGCCTGCCGGGCGATGGCGGCGGCGATCGCGCCGCCCGCACTCTGGCCGCCCACCACGAGGTGGGTGCCGTCCCACGGGCGGCCCTCGTCGGCTGCCCAGACCGCCGCGTCGTAGCCCTGCTCGACGGGGATAGGGAAGGGGTGACGGGGTGCCACGTCGTAGTCGACGTTCAGCACCACCACACCGGCTTTCGCGGCGAGGTAGCGGCACAGCGCGTCGTCCTGCTCGGGATGACGGATGACGAACCCGCCACCGTGAAAGTTCAGGTAGACCGGAGCGCCCGCCACACCGGTGGGCGGGTGATAGACGGTGGCACCGATCTCGCCGTGCCGGGTCGGGATCCGGGTGCTCTCGGTCGTGGCCGGGATCTCCGCGAAGGCGATCTCGGCGGGCACGCGGGGGCCCGGCCCTCGCGACAGCAGACCCGTGATCGCCCGGGCCACCGTGGGATTCGTCAGGAACGGCATCAGTCGAAGGTCACCACGACCTTGTCCGCCGCCCCGGGTGTGCGGGCCAGCTCGAGGGCCTCCAGGGCCTGGCCGAACGGGAAGGTGTGGCTGATGATCTTCTCGTACTTCTCCACGTTGGCGATGATCGCGTCCGTCACCTCGAAGATCTCGCTCGGGTAGCCCATCGCGGTGCGGATGTCGAGCTCCGCGCCCAGGATCGCCCCGAAGTCCACCTCCACCGGCTTCTTGTGCACCGCCGGGATGGTCAGCACGGCGCGGTGTTTTGCGACCTTGAGCACCGTCTGGACGACAGCCCCGACCCCGGCGGCGTCGATGTAGACGTCTGTCCCGGCGAAACCGGGTCGGCCCAGGCCGTCGGTGGCCGGGCCGTGCAGCTCGATCAGGCGCTGCACCACGTCGTCCTCGGCCGAGTTGATCACCTCGTGCGCCCCGATCTGCCGGGCGATCTCGAGCCGGGAGGGCTGAATGTCCACCACCACCAGGTGGGCCACGCCCTGGGACAGCAGACTGATCGCGGCCCCGAGCCCGATCGGCCCGGCGCCGAACACGACGGCCTTGTCCCCGGGCTTCGCGCCGGAACGGTTGACGGCATGGTGCGCCACCGCCATGGGCTCGTTCAGGGCCGCCACCGTCCACGGGATCTCCGGCGGGATGACCCTCAGCTGCCGGCCCGGCACGTGGTCGCGGACCACGACGAACTCCGACAGGGCCCCCTGGGCGCCACCGGAGCCGAGCAGCCCGTCGGTGAACGCCATGGTGTCGATGACGACGTGGTCGCCGACCCGCACCCCCTCGGCCTGCTCGCCCACCTCGACCACCTCGGCCGCCGGTTCGTGGCCCAGCGGGGTCGCTCCCTGTCGCGGGGGAATGCCCCCGACCTGGGAGTACAGGGCGTCGGATCCACAGATGCCGCACGCCCGGATCCGCAGCAGAACGTCGTGGGGGCCGACCGGCGGCCGGTCGATCTCGACGAACTCGTTCGTACCCGGGCCGGTGACGCGGATGGACCTCATGAGGGCTTCCCTCTCTCGGGGAGAATACAGATGCCAGGCAATAACCTAACAGTGTTCGGAAACCCCGTGGGAGGATGATCCGTGAGCTCACGCCCACCGGGCCGGCCCCGGCAGACGACCCACGCCCAGATCCGGGCCCTGGCCCTGACCCTGTTCGAGGAGCACGGCTACGACCAGACCTCGCTGGCCGGGATCGCCCGGGCCGCCGGCATCAGCCGCACCACCCTCTTCTCCTACTTCCCGGCCAAGCGGGACCTGCTCTGGCAGGAGTTCGACGACCGCGCTACCCGCCTGCGCGCGTATCTGGCCGATGAGCCGCCGGGGTCGATGGTGGACGTCGTGGCCGGCTCGATCTGTGTCCTCGCCCAGTACCGGGCGGACGAACAGGAGCAGTTCACCCGCCGCCTGCGCATCATGGAGAGCTCCGAGGAGCTGCGGGCCTACACCACTCTGAGCACCACCGATCTCGCCGGCGAGATCGTCACGTTCGTGCTCGAGCGCGCCCCGCACGCCGGCGCCACCCTGATCAGCGACCTGACCCACGCCCTGATGGCGGTGGCGGCCCGCGCCACCCAGGAATGGGCCACCCACACCGACCCACCCGGCGACCTCGACGCCTACGTCGCCGACCGGCTGCGTCCTCTGGTCACCGCCCTGGGGCCGGGATTCCTCGGGACCTGACCCTCTCGTCCATCATTTAGCCTGTCACTAAGCCTATTTCACCGCCCCGGCCACCAGCCCGGCCACGTAGTACCGCTGGAGCAGCAGGTACAGCACGACGCAGGGGATGGCCGTCACCGCGACCCCGGCCTGCATGATGCCCCAGTTCAGCGCGCCGAGCTGGTTGGACGCGAGCACGGTCAGGGTGACCGGCAGGGTGAACTTGGCCTCGTCGGTCACCAGGACCAGGGCCGCGAAGAACTCGTTCCAGCAGGTGAAGAACGTGAACAAGGCGGTGCTGATCAGGCCGGGGATCGCGATGGGCAGCATCACCCGGTACAGGGCCGAGAGGTAGCCGCAGCCGTCGATCAGGGCCGCTTCTTCGATGCCGGCCGGGAGGGCGGCAAAGCTGTTGCGCATCAGGAAGATCCCGAACGGCAGCTGGAACGTGGTGTAGACCAGCACCAGACCGAGCAGGCTGTTGTTCAGGCCCAGGGTGTGCAGGATCGAGAACAGCGGGGTGATCACCGCCTGGAACGGGATCATGAAGGTGGCCAGGATCAGGAAGAACAACCCCCCGCTGCCGACAAACCGTAGGCGGGCGAAACCGTACCCGGCGAGCGTGGCGAACGACGGTCAGCAGGGTGGCACCGGCCGAGACCAGCACGCTGTTGCCGACATGGGTCCAGATGCTCACGGCCCCGGTGCTTCCCAGGGCCTGGTAGTTGTCCAGCGAGATCCCGTGCGGGTAAAGGGTGGGCGGGTTCTGCGTGGCCTCCGCCGAGCTCTTCAGCGACTGGCTCAGCATGATCCACAGGGGGTACAGCACGATCACGCTGACACACAGGCAGGCGGCCCACCAGGCAGCCCGGGGCAGACTCTGGCGCACGTCGGTGAGAGTTCTCATGAGAAGTCCGTCTTCCGCAGCAGGAGCATCTGGACGGCGCTCACCGCGCCCAGCACGATCATCAGCTGGGCCGAGCGACAGCGGCGGCAACTGCCACGAACCTCGTTGTCCTGACCGTTCTGCGCATGACGACTTCGCTTTCCGCCCGCGTCCGTCCTTGGCACAGCGGGCTGCCGGATTCAGCGATGATGGGAAAGAGCTCAGAGCAGGGGGAGCCACACTCGCATGGCGCCCGGACCACGGTTGGCCCAGGCATGGTACGGAATCATGGTGAAATCGATCTCCTGAACGGGTTTCACCGATGCACCGGAGGTGTAGAGCGCCGGCTCCGGGGCCTTCACCGCACCCGAGAGCCGCAGCCGGACCGGTGCGATGTCCCCGGCCCCGACCACGATGGCCGCGGCCGGGTCCAGGCGCACCTGCTCCACCAGCACGCCCTCGGGCAGGTCGGCCTGTTCCAGACAGAACACCAGCGGCCCGTAGGTGATGGCCGCGCAGCCGCGCACGGCATCCACCCGTTCGTCCGCCCGCACCGGCGTCGCCAGCAGGGGCAGGCTGATCCGCAGCTCCTGTCCGTCCGTCAGCGAGGTTCTCAGGTAGTGCCCGGCGACCGCGTCCACCGGCGTGTCACCGATCCGCGCCACTGCCCCACCGGCCCAGGACGGGATGCGCACACTCAGCTCACCGGAGCCGGCCGCGGTGACGACCAGCTCTCCGGCGTACGGGTAACCCGTCTCCACGGTCACCGAGAAGCCCTCAGTGGCGTAGGTTCCGGCGTGCAGGAGGTGCAGCTGAAGAGCCCGGTCGGCGCCGGTGGCCACGTACGCCTGCAACGAGGCCAGGAGCCGGGCGATGTTCGGCGGGCAGCAGGCACAGCGGTACCAGGGCAGGCGCTCGCTCGGCGAGTCCTCGTCCGAGCCCTCGTGCCCGGTGCGCAGTTGCAGCGGGTTGGAGTAGAAGAACGCCGTGCCGCTGTGCGAGGTCGAGGCGGCGATGGTGTTGTAGAGGGCGCGTTCCATCTCCTCGGCGTACTGCGCCTGCCCGGTGGCCAGCAGCATCCGCCAGCACCACTGGAAAGCTGCTATGGCCGCACAGGTCTCGGCGTAGGCGCGGTCGGGCGGCAGTTCGAACGGGTCACCGTACGCCTCGTCACGGTGCCGCGAGCCGTGCCCACCGGTGATGTACATCTTGGTGCCGAAGGCGCTGCGCCAGAGCCCTTCCATGGCCCGCAGCAGCGTCTCGTCACCGTTCTCCAGGTACACGTCGGTGGCTCCGGCCGCGAGGTACAGCTGCCGCACCGAGTGCCCGATCGCCTCGGTGTTCTCCCGCACCGGCAGATGGTCCTGGAGGTAGATCGATCCGAAATGCCCACGGGGCAAGGCATGACGCCCCCGGTGATCGATGTGCCGCTGCGCCGTGGTGAGGTAGTCCGCCTCCCCCGTCTCGCGGTACAGCTCGACCAGCGCGGTCTCCACCTCGGGATGCCCGTCGAGGATCGGGTTGCCCTGCCCGTCGTCCAGCGTCACCACCAGGTCGGCGACGCGCCGGGCGATACCCAGGAAACGGTCGTCACCACTGCCCCGGTGCAGGGCCACCGCCGCCTGGATCAGGTGCCCGGCCGTGTACAGCTCGTGCGTGCGCTCGGGCTGGGCGAAGCGCTCTTCCCCCTCCACGCCCTGCACGAACGTGTTCAGGTACCCGTCGTCGGCCTGCGCCTTCTCGAGCAGCCCGGCCAGGTCGACCAGCCAGTCGTTCCACCGGTCGGTGCCGGTGCGCCCGATCTCCCAGCCGATCGCCTCGAGGGTCTTGTACAGATCGGTGTCGGCGAACCAGAACCCGGCGAACTCCCCCGCCGGACCGTCCGCCCCGGCCTCGGCCAGACGACGGAAATTCTGCACGACACCGGAGGATTCGAGATGCGTGACGCAGTGCGCAATGGTCGCCACACCGTTGCGCCGCTGCCAGTCGCCGAGCATCGACGCCGGGTCCAGGGTCGCGCCCCGCAACGGCAGCGGGCTCAGAGCGGTCGGCCGGCGAGGTGCGGCCGGTCCCGGGGCCCGGAGATCGGTTTCGAGGCTCACGTGTCGCCCTCTCGTTCGCGGGCCGGCCCGGAGCCCGTCGCCCCACTGCCGGAAAACTGAGGAAACCGTTTGTCCGTGACATAACGTAAGTCGCTGGTTTAGACCGGTCAAGACCTCAAAAGCCACCGATTGATGGACGTCGGGGAACGGCGAGTTGCTAGGCAAACGGTTTCCTGCTTACCTGGTTCCTCTCATCCCTGTTCGTGATCATGCACAACCTCCCCGGGGGAGGTTGTGCATGATCACGAACAGGGGGTACGTCGACCAGGAACGGACCCCCGACGACCATGAGCGACACCGACCCCAGCTCTGTGCCCCCGACCAACCCCGCTTCCCCCCGCCGGGCCGGGATCGCCGATGTCGCCGCGCGGGCGGGAGTCTCGGTGGGCACCGCCTCCAAGGCGCTGAACGGGCGCGGCACCCTGAAGGAGGAGACCCGGGCCCGGGTGCGCGCCGCGGCCCAGGAGCTGGAGTTCGCCCCCAGCACGGTCGCGCGCAGCCTGCTGACCGGGCGCACGTTCACCGTCGGGATCATCACCTCCGACAGCTACGGCCGCTTCAGCATCCCGATCATGCGTGGGGCCGAGGACGCCCTGGGCCTGGGCGAGATGCTGGCCTTCCTGTGCGACAGCCGCGACGACCCGATTCGCGAACAGCATCACCTGCGGCGACTTCTGGAACGCCGGGTGGACGGCATCATCGTGGCCGGACGCCGCACCGACGCCCGGCCCCCGATCGGCACGCACCTGCCCGTGCCCGTGGTCTACGCCCTGGCCCCCAGCGCCGACGAGGGCGACATCAGCGTCACCAGCGACGAGGGCGGGGCGGCCCGGCTGGCCATCGAGCACCTGGTGCGCACCGGGCGCCGGCGCATCGCCCACATCACCGGGCCGCACTCGCACGCCTCGGCCCGCGAGCGCGCGTCGGCCACGATCGAAGCGCTCACGGACCATGGTCTGGAGCTGGTCGGTGAGCCGTGGTTCGGGGGCTGGACCGAGGCGTGGGGGCGGTTCGCGGTGACCCAGTTGCTACGCGCACACCCGGACGTCGACGGGGTGTTCTGCGGTGCCGATGTGATCGCGCGCGGGGCGACGGACGCGCTGCGCGAGTCCGGCGCCTCCCTGCCCCTTCAGGTCGGGGTGGTCGGGGTGGACAACTGGGGCGTGGTGGCCGAGGCGGCGCGCCCGCCGCTGACGACGGTGGACCTGGGCCTTCAGGAGATCGGGCGCCGCGCGGGCGAACTGCTGCTCGAGGCCATCGCCGGATCGCCGGCGCCGGGCCAGCACGTGGTGGCGGGCCATCTGGTGGTCCGCGAGAGCTGACCGTTCACCGCACATCACCGGCGATCGCCACTTTTCCGGCACGGACCGCCATCTCTCAGCGGACTTTCATCGCTGCTGAGGTGAAGATGGCATCTCGGGCGCGCTACCGGCCCGTGATCGCCAAGGAGGGCGCGTGGTCGTGGCCAGGCTGGTTGAGGTGCGTCCGCTGGTGACGCTGGACGAGGACGGCACCGGCCGGGTCGAGGTGCACGTGACGATCGGGCGCACGCCCGGCAGCGCCGGGCCGCTGAAGGTTCGCCTCGCAGTCAGCGACCCGCTCGGTGACCCGGGAGACCGGGGCTCCACGACGTCCGTCATTGATGCCGGCGACACCACCGCGACCCTCGCCCTCACCGTGCCGGACGCCCCCGTGTGGTGGCCGGTGGGCTACGGGGAGCAACCACTGGCCACCTTGGTGGTCACTCTCGCCGCTCAGAACGAGCACGACGAGCCCAACGAGCACGACGAACTAGACCGGTACCAGCGACGGATCGGGTTCCGCTCGGTGCGGGTCCAGGAGCCGGTGGACGCGGACGGTGAGGTTTGCGGGCTCACGGTCAACGGACGCGCGGTGTTCGTCAAAGGGGTCGTCTGGTCTCCGGGAGCCACGCTGCCCCAGCGTCTTACCCGGCGCGATCGGGATGCGGTGGTAGGCCGGGTGGTCGCGGCCAACGTCAACCTGCTGCGGATCCGGGGCCAGGGGCGCGGGGAGAGTCGCGAGTTCTACGAGGCGTGCGACGAGCAGGGGGTGCTGGTGTGGCAGGACACGCCCCGGCCCGACCCGCACCCCTCGCTGGTGGTGTGCGGCAGCCGGCACACGCCGGTGGGTGAGGTGCCCGGCCCGGAGAGCTCCGGAGACCGGCAGGTTGATCGGCACGCTGATCGGCACGCTGATCGGCAGTGGGAGAGCCAGCTCCGGCAGGCACGGGCCACGATGTTCGCCGTTGACCAGGCCCGCGCCCGGGTGCCCCGCCCGGGTGGCTGTGTGATCGGGCCGGCCGGTGATGCCCCGGGCACGTCCTGGGCCCTGGTGGACGGCGAGAACCGGCCGCTCCCGGCCTGGTTCGCGTTGCGCCGGGCCTACGCGCCGCGCCTGCTGAGTCTGCGGCCGGATGGCGCCGGGGGCCTGCGGGTGGCGGTGGTCAACGACAGCGACGAACCGTTCCGGGGCCATCTCACTCTGCGCCGGATCACGTTCGGCGGGGCGGTGCTGGCCGGTGCGTCGGTGGCCCACGACGTGGCGGCCTGGTCGACCCAGGTGCTGACGGTGCCACGGGTGCTGGCCACCCCCGGCGACCCGGTCGGCGAGACCCTGGTGGCTGAGGCCGGAAACCTCCGCGCCACGCACCTTTTCGCCCGGGACCGGGATCTTTCCTATGCGCCCGCGCCGGTGCTCACGTCGGCCCGGCGAACCCGGGACGGCTACGCGGTGACCGTGACCGCTCAGTCGTTCACCCGGGACGTCACGCTGCTGGCCGGTCGTGCCCACCCGGACGCGGCCGCCGACGAGGCGCTGGTCTCGCTCCTCGCCGGCGAGTCGCACACGTTCCGGGTCCGGACGCCGGAGCCGGTTGCGCTCTCGAGCCTGACCGGCCCGCCGGTAGTACGCAGCGCGAACGAGGTCAGGCGCGCGTCGTCAGGGTCGCCCGGGTCGCCAGACGGGAGGCGACCTCTTCGAGCACCTTCACCTCTCCCCGGTACGGACCGGAGGGGCGCGGCCAGTGGCTGATCACGTCGGTGAAGCCGAGTTCGCCGGCCCGGCCGGTGATCTCCTCGTAGAGGTCGGCGCTGGACAGTGAGAACGGCACGTCGGGGCGGGAGCCCGGCGCGTCGAGCATGAGGTAGCGGGGGAAGGTCGCCCCCTCGCGACCGGCCAGGGCCAGGGCCTCGTCCAGGAGCTTCTGCTGACCGGCCAGCCCGGTGTACCACTCCTCGAGGGTCGTGGCGGCCGGGCCGAGTGTCATCCAGCCGTCGCCGGCCCGGGCCGCGTACCGCACGCTGCGCGGGCCGTTGGCCGAGATCACCACGGGCAGGTCCGGCACCGGCGGGAGGGTGCGCGCGTCGTCGGTGGAGAACCAGCGGCCCCGCTCGGTGACGTGGTCCTCGCTGCGCAGGCGCAGCAGCTGACCGGTGAACTCCTGGAACCGGTCGACGCGCTCCTTCGTGGTCATCGGGGCCTGGCCGAGCACGCGCGAGTCGAGGTCACCGCCGGTGCCGACGCCCAGCACGAACCGGCCGCCGGAGATGTCGTGCACGGCCTGGGCCTCGCGCAGCAGGGCGAAGGGGTGGCGGAAGTTCGGCGCGCACACCGCCGTGCCGAGCCGGATGCGGGAGGTGAGGGTGGCCGCGGCGGTGAGGGTCGGGATGCCCCCCAGCCAGGGTGAGTCCGGCAGGCCGCCCCAGATCAGGTGGTCGTAGGTCCAGGCGTGGTCGAACCCCATCTCTTCCGTCGCGGCCCACATCGGGCGTGACTGCGCCCATGGCTGGTCGGTGAGAATGGTGACGCCGTGCTTCACGGTGCTCCTTCTTGATCAGACGTCCTCGTGGTCGGCCCAGGCTATCGGCTCTCGCGAAAATCCCTGATGGTCAGCCCAAACCGGGTGCGCAGCCGATGATGCCGGGAACCGCTCGACGAGAAAGGGGCATATCGGGAGCTTAAGGCCGTTGACTTCCCGTTAGGTGGCTGCCTGTAATGGGGTGCGTACGGCCACGGGAGGATGAGCCCACATGCACGACGACGTCGCCTGCATCATTGCCGAGATCCGCCGTTTGGCAATGGATTTCCCTGGCGAGAGCACACCGCCGACGGTTGCCGGGCGCAGCGGCTGGTTCAGTGGATTGCACTCCGGCGTGGCAGCCGCGACCGTGCTGCGCCTGACCACCCCCGCGCGCCACGCCCTGGCCCTGAGCGCCCAGGGATACTCCGCCAGCCAGATCGCCCGCCTGACCGCCACCACCTCGGGGGTGGCCGCGCAGCGGGTGCGCCGGGCCCGCGAGGAACTGGGTGTCAGCGAGCGGTTCGGCGTGCTGTCATGACCGTCACGGCGTCGCAGCTCGACGACACCCGGCGCATGTTCGCGCAGCTGCGCTGCCTGGCCGGTGCCACGAGCGATCCGGAGGCGAAACGGCATCTGCAGCAGAAGGCGTCCTTGCTGCTGGAGGGCCTGTCCCCGTCCGGGCTGTCCTCCTCGTCGACCAGCCGGCCCCGGCGTAGCCGGGTCGTCTATCCCCAGCACCTGACCGGGCGGGAGGTCGACGTGCTGGCCGTGGTCGGGGTGGGCGCCACCAACAGCGAGGCGGCCGAGCGCCTGGGGGTGACCACCGAGACGGTCAAGGGCTATCTGCGCACCGCGATGCACAAACTCCAGGCGACGAACCGGTACAGCGCCGTTCAGTCGGCACGTCAGCAGCGCTTCATCCCGTGAGCAGACCCGTGGCCGCCACGACGGCGACCGTCGTGATCCGCGTCCACCATTCTGGGTGATCAGCGCCGGGCATATTCGGCGAAAACCACTCCGGACTCGAACGGGCGCCAGCCGATCCGTTCGAAACGCGTTGGAAGGTAGGGAATCCCACCGAACAGCGGGATACCCGCGCCGAGCACGACCGGGTTGATCTTCAGCACGAGCCGGTCGATCTGGTCGATCAGGGCACCGGCCAGGGTGCCTCCGCCGGCCAGCCAGATGCCGGAGCCCCGCTCCTGCTTCAGTTCCGCGATCCGGCCGGCGGGATCGGCTGTGAGTTCGATACTCCCCGGGACCGGCCGGGGCTGCCGGGAGGCGACGACCTGCCGCAGGTGCGCGTACGGGCTGTCGATCCCGGCCTCCCGGGCGGGTGTGTAGGTGCCCCAGCCCATGAAGACCGTGTCGAACCGCGAGGTGTCGGCGTGGGCTCCCAGCGCCTCGTGCACGTGGCTGGGCAGGGTGTCGGCGTACTCGCGGACGATGGCCTCCAGGTGGTCGCCCTCGGCCGGGAAGGCGCTCCAGTCCCCGTCGGGGGCGGCGATCCGGCCGTCGAGACTCGTTGCCACGTAGTAGGTCAGCTCCCGCATGACGCCCGAGCCTAACGCCTGGCCCCGTGCGGGGGTGGCGAACGTTCGTGGTCACCGCATGGGCTGCACCGGGGTCTTCTCCGGTTCTTCCTGCTCGGCGGGCCGGCGGGACAGTTCGCCCGGCCACCAGAACCAGCGCCCGAGCAGGGTGACCAGGGCCGGGACCAGCACGCTGCGCACCAGCAGGGTGTCGAGCAGCACGCCGAACCCGACGATCACGCCGATCTGGGTGAGGGTGATCAGGGGCAGCACCCCGAGCACCGCGAACACCGCCGCGAGCAGGATGCCGGCGCTGGTGATCACCCCTCCGGTCACCGCCAGGGCTAGCGAGATCGGGCCACGGGCCACGTCTTCCGGCGATTTCGCGGCTTCCTCCCGGGCCCTGGTGGTGAGGAAGATGTTGTAGTCGACGCCCAGGGCCACCAGGAACAGGAAGGCCATGAGGGGCACGATCAGGTCGAGCGCGGGGAAGCCGAACCAGCGGTCGAACGCGAACCAGGCGGCGCCCATCGCGGCGGCGTAGGTGGCCACCACGGTCAGCACCAGCAGCACCGCCGCGACCAGGGAGCGCAGCAGGACCAGCAGCACGGCCAGCACGACGAGCAGCACCAGCGGGATGACGATGCGGCGGTCGCGGTCGGCGATCCGGTCGGCGTCCAGGGCCTGGGCGTCGGAGCCACCCACCAGTGCCTGCGGATCGATCCCGTCCACGGTGGTGCGGATCCGCTCGATCGTGCCGAACGCGGCGTCGGAGGCCGGGGCCGCGTCGAGCACCACGTCGATGACGGTGCGGTCGGCGGTGGCGGAGGTGCTCTGCTCGGGCCGGGCCGAGCGCACCCCGTCGAGGTCCGCGAGCGCGGTCTGCGCCTTCTCGGCGGCGTCCCGGGCGACCACCACGATCGTGGGCTGGGACGATCCGGCGGGGAAGTGCTCGCCCAGGGTCTCCTGGCCGGTGACCGACTCCGGGGTGGCCCGGAACTGCTCGGTCTGTGAGAGGCCGGTGCGCAGGCCGACCAGGGGGATCATCAGGACGGCGAGCAGGACCAGGCTCGCGGAACCCACCAGCACGGGACGCCGGGTGACGCCCTCGGCCACGCGCCACCAGAACCCGGAGCGCTCGGCCACCTCCTGCCCGGCTCGCGGCACGAACGGCCAGAACAGTCGCCGGCCGGGCACGGTCATGGCGGCGGGCAGCACGAGCAGGGCGTACAGGACGGCGGTGACGATGCCGAGCGCGCCGCCCAGGCCGATGTTGCGGCTGGAAGGGCTCTGCGCGAAGCCCAGGCACAGCAGCGCGAGTACGACCGTGCCGGAGCTGGCCAGGATCGCCGGGGCGGCCCGGTCGACGGCGATCCGCATGGCCTCGTAGCGGTTCTCGTGACGCCGCAGCTCCTCGCGGTAACGGGCGATGAGCAGCAGGGCGTAGTTCGTGCCGGCGCCGAACACCAGCACCGAGGTGATGCCGACCGAGGCGCCGTCGGTGGTGAACGGCAGCACCTTCGTGCCGATGGCCACGACGGAGACGGCCACCTGATCGGCGACCCCGACCACGATCAGGGGCACCAGCCACAGCCAGGGGCTGCGGTAGGTCAGGAGCAGGAGCACGGCGACGACCAGGGCGGTGACCATCAGCAGCCGGGTGTCGGCGCCGTCGAACACTCCGGCCAGGTCGACGGTGAAGGCCGGGCCGCCGGTCACCTGGGCGCGCAGGCCGCCGGTCAGCTCCTGGCCCAGGTAGGTGCGCATGTCGCCGACCGTCGCGACCAGTTCGTCGTTGGAGGCCCGGGCCGACAGCGGCACCCCGACGATCGCGGCCGCCCCGTCGTCGGAGTACTGCTGGAACACCGACGAACCCTCGACGGCGTAGCGCTGGAGACTCTTGACCAGGGTCTCGACCGTAGCGCGGTCGTCGTCGGTGAGCTTCGGGCCCCCCTGGCCGGTGCGATCGATCACCACGATCGCGGGGACGATCTCGCTGCCCCCGAGGTCGTCGCGCACCTGCTCGGCCTGCCGGGACTCGGCGCTGGTGGGCACGTTGGCCACCCCGGCGTCCGACTCCTGCGCGGTGATCGGCAGGGCGAGGGCGAGACCGGAGAACACCACGGCGACGAGTACGACCAGCCAGCTCAGTCGCGGGCCCACCAGATGCGGCAATCGGCGCTTAGTTCCACCGTCGAATAGTTCCACAGTCGAAAGAGTAGAATGATGACGTGCAGGACCACAATTCGACACACGCCGAGGCCACCCCCCGTTCCCCCGCCCACGGCGACCGGAGGCCGGAGGCGGTGCGGGCCGTGCGGGCGATGGCGGCGTTCGCGACCGAGTCGGAGATGTACCTCGCCGCGACCGGGCGCGACGAGGCCCTGCACCGCACCGACCTCAACGGCCTGCGCGTGGTGATGTCGGCCGGTGACGAGCCCGTCACCCCGCGGCGGCTGAGCGAGGCGCTGCAACTGAGCGCCCCGGCGACCTCGGCCATGCTCGACCGGCTGGAACGACTGGGCCACGTGACGCGGCGCCCACATCCGCACGACCGGCGCTCGATCGTGGTGGTCGCCACCGATCACGCCCACACCGTGGGAGCGTCGATGTTCGGACGCGTCGGAGCCCGGATGGCACCGGTCCTGGCCTCCCGGAGCGCCGGCGAACTGGCTGTGATCGCACAGTTTCTCGAAGACGCGTCAGCGGCCACCGGAGCGGCCCGGGCCGATATCCACACCGAGTCCTGACCCGCGGCCAACTACACGCTGGGTCACGGAAGCTCACAGAAACAGCCTGAAAGTTGTTGATCCCGGCCCGGATTCCGGACCCCTTCGGTGAACTCCAGTTGCAACTATTACACTCCGGCATGTCACGGCGGACATGGTTCACACCTGATCGTCCTTTTCTCTTGCCCGGAGGGCTCGTTGGTCCAGACCGTCGTCGGGGACACCGTTGTGCACGGTGCGGCCCCGGGGCTGATCCCGCCCGGACAGCCGGGGGTGCAGGCCGCCTCCGTGCTCGCGCTGGGCCGGGCGATCCTGATCGCCCGGATGTCCACCGCTGTCGTCTATGCAGCTGTCTCGGTGCTTCTCAGCGGCGCCGACACCGATTCCCTGATGCGTTACGCCGTCCCGTTCGTGATCATCGCCGTCGTCACGATCATCGAACTGCGCGCCCTGCCGCGGGTCTCGTCCGGACCCCCGCGGGTGCTCCTGGTTCTCGGCGACAGCGCGGTCGCACTCGTGATCTTCCTGCTGTGGACGGCCGACCCGGTCTACGTGATCTTCCAGGTCGGGGCCGCGGCCCTGGCCGGGGCACTGCTCGGGCTGAACGGCACCCCGCTGTGGATCGGTCAGGCCGTCCAGGCCGGCGTCACCTGCTGGGTGGTGCTGGCCGACAAGGTCGCCCCGCTGCCCACCACGGTGCTGCTCGTCACCGCTCCCGCCCTGATCGTGGCCGCGGGGGCCACGGCGGTCACCCTGAGCCAGCTCGTCCGGGACCGGCTCAACCACGACCTGGACCCGGCACAGCCCGCCCACGTCGTGCACGACCGCGCCACCCGCACCCTGCGCGCGGTCTCCCTGGCCGCGCTCGGCGCCCGCGCGTCTCTCGCCGACGCCCTGGCCGGCCGCCTCACCCAGGACACGATGATCGCCCTGGAACAGGCCCGCCGGCCGGTCGGCGGGGTACGTTTCGACTACCCGGGCAAGGAGTTCGCCGACGCCCTGGCCCTGCTGTGCCAGGAGTGGGACGACACGGCCCACCTGAACCTGCGCACCGACCTGCGGCCGGTCTGGCTACGGATCCCGGTGCGCCACCAGCTCGCCCTGATCGTCGACGACGCGCTGGCCAATGTCGCCGATCACGCCCGCTCCAGCCGCGCCCAGGTGGAGATCACCGAACGGAAGCAGGTCGTGACGCTCATCGTCAAGGACAACGGCCAGGGGTTCACCGTCCCGACCGACCCCGCCCAGCTGCGGGGCGGGGAGTACGCGGGAATCTGCCGGATGATCTCGCGCTCCTCCTACCTGGGCGCCGATCTGACCATCACCACCGCGCCGTACTCCGGCACCGAGATCAAGGTCCGGATGTCGCTATGAGAACGAAGCTCAAGGCCCCCGTCAGCCGGACCTTCACCGCGCTGCCCACCTCGTGGCTGTGGCCGGCCGGGCCGCCGATCTGGCAGATCTCGACGCTCGGTGCCGCCGTGGCGCTGACCTCTGTGGCCGTACCGGCCCTGCCCACGGTGCTGCCCGACAAGCCCGCCCCGGCGCACACCCAGGCCGCCCCGGTGACCGACGACAGCGGCCGGATCGAGGGCACGGTGTCCGGAGGGAACGGTTCCGCGGGTTCCCCCGGTACCGACCCGGCCTCCGTGCCCACCGTCACCGCGGTGACCCCGTCGCAGACGTCAGGGGCGACCCCGTCGCAGGACCCCCGGGCCACCCCGACCGCCACGCCGACCGCCGGACCGGCCGCCACCGGCGTCCCCACACCGACCGCGACCGACGGCACCCCGGCGACCACACCGCCCCTCATCGACGACCCCGCCACCGACCCGGCCACCCAGCCGGTCACCCTCGCCGCGTCCGACCCGGGCAACCAGCGGTTCCTGGCCAGCAGCACCGGCTGCCCGACCTGCGCCTCGGGCAGCCGGGTCATCGGCATCGGGCTGCTCGCCACGCTCACCGTGCCCGTCGAGGTGGACACAGCCGGCAGCCGGCAGCTGACCATCGCGTACGAGACCCTCCGAGAGCGCGACCTGTACGTGAGCGTCAACGGCGGCTCGTCGCAGAAGATCACCGTGGCGGGCACCGGCGGCTGGGAGACCCCGGGCTGGACCAGCGTCACGGTCGAGCTGAAGCCGGGAAAGAACCAGATCAAGTTCCACAACCCGCTCGGCCTGGCCCCTGACCTGGACCAGATCACGCTGAGCTGAACCCCGCCCGGGATGCGCACGTGATGCAGGACAGGTGCAGGGCTGCACCGGTCCTGCATCCCCTCCCCCGGAGGCAGCACGTTGGTCCAGCGCACCCTCCCCGCCCGGCCCGGGATCGTCCGCACCGGCCGTCCCGGTGCCCAGGCCGCGGCGGCCCTCACCCTGGCCCGCGCGGTCCTGGTCCTGCGGCTGGTCGGCTGCCTGATGGCGGCCCTGACCGGGCTGGCCGTCCACGGCCCGCAGACCTGGGCCCGGTTCCTGCTCCCCCTGGCCCTGGTCCTGGCCATCACGCTGGTCCAGGAGCGGGTGCTGGACCGGCTGGGGCCCGGCCGGCCCCGCGTCGCCCTGATCGCCGCCGACACCGTGATCGGACTGGGCGTCCTGCTCCTGGGCATCGGCGACCCGGTCTGCCTGATCTACCAGGTCGGCACCTCCGCCCTGGCCGGCGCCCTGCTGGGCCGGATGGCCATGCCGGTCTGGGTCGGGCAGGCCCTGCTCGCGGCCGCCACCGAAGGGGTCGTGCTCGGCGAGAGCGCCACCTCACCGGCCGGGGTGGCTTTCGTGCTGGTCGTGCCCACCCTGGTGTTCCTGGCTGGTGCCGCGGCCTCCGGCGCCACCGGCCGGCTGCTCGCCCGGCTCCAGGAGGAACTCGAGCAGGACGACGCCCCGGCGGCCGATCGGGTCCGGAGCCTGCTGCGCTCGGCCTCGCTCTCGGTGGTGCGGGCCGGGAGCCGGCCCGTCCTCGCCGACCGGCTCGCCCAGGTCCTCGTCGACGACGCCTCGACCGCCCGGCAACTGGCGCGCACGCCGGTGCGGGGGCTGCGCTTCGACGACCCCCGGACGGACTTCGCCGATCTGGTCGGCCGGATGTCGCGGGAATGGGCGACCGGCCGGCCGATCCGGGTGCGCACCGAACTCGCCCCGCTCGCGCCCTCCCCGCCCGTGCGTCACGCCCTGGCGGTGATCCTCGACGAGGCCCTGGAGAACGTCCTGCGCCACGCCCACGCCACCCGGGCCGGCCTGGAACTGCGCGGACAGGGACAGCACGTGGAACTGACCATCCAGGACAACGGCCGGGGGTTCACCGTCCCCAGCCACGACGAGGTCCTGAACACCGGCCGCTACGAGGGACTGAGGCTCATGACCGCCCACGCGACCGGGATCGGCGCGACGCTGACCGTCACGTCCGAGCTGTACTCCGGCACCACGATCAGCGTACGGCTGCCGGCATGAGCGCCACCTCCCGCCGTTCCCTGGTCGCCTCGCCCACCACCTCGTTGTGGCCCTCCGGGCGCCCGGTCTGGCTGATCAGCCTCATCGGTCTGTCCGGAGGCCTGGCCGCGCTGGCCGTGCCGTTCCTGCCGCCGGTGCTCGCCGAGGCCGGGTCACCCCCGGCCACGCCCTCCGCCGTCAGGGCACAGGCCCCCACGAACGAGCCCAGCGTCCCGGCGGCGATGACGCAGACGACCGAGGCCACCCGGGCGACCGAGGCCGCCGAGGCCGCCAAGGCCGCCGGGACGTCCCGGGCCGCCGCGAGCACACCACCGGCCCCCTCGGCGTCCACCACCCAGCCGGCCGCTTCGTCCACCACTACCGCAGGTGCCCCGAGAACCGCCGCGCCCGAACGGACAACCTCGACCAGCACGCCACCGTCCCCGACGTTCGCCCCGGTGACCATCAACGCCACCGACGGCGGTAACACCCGCACCGACGTCCAGGCCGTGGCCTGCCCCACGTGTGCGGCGGGCAGCCGCATCGCCTACCTGGCCGGGGCCGCCGGTCTCACCGTGCCGGTGACCGGGGTGGCGGTCGCGGGCACCCGCACCCTGACGATCCTCTACGAGAGCGACGGCCCCCGCGACCTGTACGTCAGCGTGAACGGCGGCGCCGACCAGCACCTGGCCGGCCTGCCCGGGCGGGGCGACTGGGAGACCCCGGCCGGCACCACGCTGCGCATCAACCTGAAGAAGGGCAGCAACACCCTCCTGTTCCACAACCCCGTCGGCCCGGCACCGGACCTGGACCAGTTCAGCATCAGGTGACGAACCGCCGTCACGGACCGCACCACCGTTCGGCGCCCACCTCCGGAATCACCCGGATCGGCATAACCAGGCTCCGGCAGGCACCCCGCCCCGGTGAGAACCCGCGCCGGCGGGCACCCCACTCTCCCCGGCGATCTATGCCCGAACGAGGCGCGAGCTTCGTGTACACACGGTCCACCTGGTACCGGGTGTACCGGATGTACCAGGTGTACACAACGCACGGCTTTCGCTCCGGGCCCTGGGGCTTCCGCGATGTACTCCGCAAGCTCGGCGGATGAGCCGGAACAGCATTCCGGTAAACTTCGCGGTCACCTCTGTCCGGTCTTCCTGGGAGTACCACCGCATGTCCGAGCCAGCCGCGCCCGAGCCTGCATCACCCGGGCCGACATCACCCGGGCCGACATCACCCGGGCCGCCGCACATGGGCACAGCACCGTCTCGACGGGTGCGCGCCGATGCGCAGCGCAATGTCGATCTCCTGCTGGAGGCGGCCACGGCGGTATTCGCCGAGTCGGGGGTGGACGCACCGGTGCGGGAGATCGCTGTCCGGGCCGGTGTCGGGGTCGGCACGCTCTACCGGCACTTCCCGCAGCGTTCCGACCTGATCGTGGCGGTCTTCAAGACCGAGGTGGACGCCTGCGCGCAGGTCGCGCCGGTGCTGGCGACCGAGCACGATCCGCTCGAGGCCTTGATCCGCTGGCTGATGCGCTTCACCCGGTTCATCATCACCAAGCGGGGCCTGGCCGGTGCCCTGCAGTCCGGTGACCCGGCGTTCGAGCAGCTGCCCGGCTACTTCGACACCCGTTTCTCCCCCGTCCTCGGCCGTCTGCTGTACGCCGCCGAGGAGGCCGGTGAGATCAACGCGGCCGACGTGGAGCCCATCGACCTGCTGCGGGCCGTCGCGAACCTGTCACTGCCCTCCGCCGAAGACCCGGACCACACGCTGCGCATGGTCCGGCTCCTGATCGACGGGCTGCGGTTCAACGCCCGCGAGTCCCGGTCCTCAGGACTGCCTGGTCTTCAGGGCTAGGGCAGCAGCCGGAACCCGGCTCGGTCGACGGAGGCCGAGGTCGCCGACAGCACCACCGCGCCGGTACCGGCCTCCCGGTCCAGCCCGAGCCAGCTACGGAACCCCCCGGTGCCCCCGTTGTGCCAGGTCACGGCCCGGCCCTTGTGCTCCTGCGTCATCCAGGCGGCCCCGATCATCACGCCGCCGCCACCGAACCGGGCCACCGGATCCAGTGCCGAGTGCCCCACGGCCCGCTCCTCCAGCAGCGCCTTCGCCAGGTCGGCGAGGTCGCCCACGCTCGAGCGCACTCCCGCCGCCGGCGCCAGCGCCTCACCGGTCCAGACCTGGCGGGGCCGGCCCCGCCGGTCACGCCCGGTCAGCGACATGGCCCGCAGCTCCACCGGCAACGACGGCGCGTACCAGGACTTCAGCCCGAGCCGCCCGGCCAGGCGATCGGCCACCAGCTCCGGATAGGTGGTGCCCGCCGCGCCCGCCAGCGCGTGGCCGAGCAACTCGAAGGCGAAGGGGGAGGACCGCGGCCGGGACGGTCCGGGAATGGTCCGCCGGGCCTGGGCCAGCAGCTCATCGAGCGTATCGCCGTACGGATTCTCGCCCCGGACACGGTATTTCAGCAACCGCCGCAGCGACGAGGGGATGCTCGGCAGCCCGGAACGGTGCTGGCTGATCGCGCCCAGCCCGATCCCGGCCACCGGGCCGTCGTCCAGCGGCAGCAGCTCGCCGAGTGCCGTGTCGGCCCGCACCACCTGCCGCTCGACCGCGTCGCGGTACAGCAGACCGGTGATTCCCTGACTGATGGAACCGATCTCGAAGTCGGCCTCGGGCGCGCAGCCCCAGCCCGCCGTCACCACACCGCTACGCGTCACGGTCGCCACCGCGGCCACCGGGTGCCGCGCGCCCAGCAGGCCCTGCGCCCTCTCGGCCAGCGCCGGGTCCCCCCAGAAGGTGTTCACGAATGCGCCCCCAGCAGTCGATCGCCGCCGTACCGGCGGTGCACGGCCTGCTTGGTCACGCCGAGGGCCTGCGCGATCTGCGCCCAGGTCACCCCGTCGTGGCGGGCGCGACACACCAGCGTGGCCTGGCGCTGCTCGAGGCCCCGGGCCAGCTCGGCCGTGGCACTCAGGGCGCTCAGCGGGTCGGGGGCCTGGGCGTCACGCGCCAGGTCGACGAGATGGGCACTGTCCATCCGTCAATGCTTGTTGACGCCGGTGGACCTGTCAACGCACATTGACGCTGCAGAGGCCGGTGAGCACGATGAGGCAGTTGGTTGCCGGAAGAGCGCCCCACACCCCTCGTGATCACGGCAAGAACTGAGGGGGTAGGTAAATCGCTGGCACATCGAATCCGCGGCACTCAATGATGTGTCCCGATGTCCAGCCCCGTCTTCCAGCCCCTGCGCCACCGTGCCTTCCGGCGGGTGTGGTTCGGGGAGACGGTTTCGGTCGTCGGTGATCTGAGCTTCGAGACCGCCTTCATCTGGCTGGTGCTGGAGACCACCGGGTCGCCGTCGACGCTCGCGGTCGTGCTGCTGGCCCAGGCCGTGCCCCGAGGGCTGCTCCTGCTGCTGGGTGGCGCGGTGACCGACCGGCTCTCACCGCGCACCGTGATGCTGGCCTCGCACCTGGTGCGGGGTTGCGCGGTGGGGCTTCTCGCGGTCCTGCTCGCCGCCGGTCCGGCACATCTGACGTATCTCGTGGCGCTGGGCGTGGTCACCGGTGTGGCCGAGGCCTTCTTCTGGCCGGCGTCCGACAGCCTGCTGCCCAGCCTCCTGCCCGAACCGCTCCTGCCCCGGGGCAACGCCCTCACCGGTCTCGGCGAGCAGATCGCCCGCCTGCTGGGGCCGGTGCTGGGTGGTGTGCTGGTCGCCTCGGCCGGGCCGGCCTGGGCCTGCGCGATCAACGCGGTGAGCTTCTTCGTCGCGGCGGCCACCGTCGCCGGAGCACCCCGGACCGCCACCCCAGAACTGCCCCGGAGCAGCGTTTTCCCACAGATCGCCGAGGGCCTGCGTCACGCCCGGCGCAGCAAACCGCTGCGCACGGCCCTGCTGCTGATCAGCGCCGCCACCCTGACCTACAGCGGCCTGTTCTCGGTCGGGCTGCCGGCCCTGGCACAGACCTACCCCGACGGCCCGATCGTCCTGGGACTGCTGCTGTCCGCCTGGGGCCTGGGGCAGCTCGTGGGCACGCTGGCCGCCGCCGTCACCGGGCTCCCGCAGCGCTGGGGGCTGCTGATCGTCGGCATGAGCCTGCTCGAGGGAGCAGCCTTCCTGACCATCGGGATCACCACCAGCGTCCAGGTCGCCGTGCCCGTGCTCGCGCTGCTCGGGGCCGGCGTCGCCTACTCCAGCGACGTCGCCCTGCCCACGATCATCCAGACCCGCACACCGGTGGACGTCCTGGGCCGGGTCAGCAGCGTCATGAACCTCCCGCGGGTGGTGCTCGAACCGGTCTCGATCGCCGTGCTCGGGGTCCTGCTCAGCCGCAGCCTGCCCTGGGGTTTCGCGATCGCGGCGCTGCCCGTGCTCGCCGTCGGGGCCCGGCTGGCGCTGGACCCCGACGTGCGCTCGCTGAGCACCCAGAAATAGCTCGGAACAGCTCGGAACAGCTCAGAACAGAGTGTGCACCAGGTCCACCACGCGCTCGTCCTCGTCGATCACCGGGATCACGCGCCACTTGTCGAGCGTGGTGCACGGGTGCGAGATGCCCACGTGCACCAGGTCTCCCGGCCCGAGGTCGAAGCCGGCGGGCAGGGACAGGAAGGCGTGCTGGTCGTTGAGCGCCGTGACGGTCAGGCCCGGCGCCGCCACCCGGCGCCCGTCGCGGTGCAGCACCTCCCGCGGGATCGGCAGCCCCTCGTCGAACCCGGCGTCACGGCGACCCAGCAGCAGCAGGGCCAGGTCCGGCTCCGGGCGCGAGAGCACCGGCACCCACAACGACAGAGCCGGGCGCAGCGCCGGCCCGTCGGCCCCCCGGTCGTGCGGGGTCACGCAGGCGTAGTAGCCGTCGTCGTGAACGGCGTAGGCACCGCTGCGCAGCACCACCACCGGATCACCGGGACCCACCGAACCCTTCAGCGTCGCAGCCACCACGTCCGGGAAGGCACTGCCACCGGCCGTCACCACGTAACCGTCCGGCAGGAGCCCCTTCCCGTACAGCGTGGCCCCCAGCGACGCCAGTTCCTGCGCCCACTGCGCGACCCGCGCGTTCTCCTCCGGCAGCCCGTGATGGCCCAGCGTGCCCTCGTACCCGCTGACCCCGGCCACCCGCAGCTGAGGCCGGGCAGCCGCCGCCTGCGCCACCTCCAGCGCCACCGCCACCGACCGGGCCCCGGTGCGCCCACCCGGATGCCCCAGCTCCACGAAGACGTTCACCGACCCACCGGCGCGCGCCAGCTCGTCCGCCAGGAAACCGACCCCCTCGACGGAGTCGACGTTCACCCACACCTGCGCATCCGCCACCCCGGCCAGCCAGGCGATCGAGGCCCGGTCGGCGAGCTGGTTCGCCACGATGAACCGGCGCACCCCGTGGGCGTGATACGCCTGCAACTGCGCCACGCTCGCCACGGTGATCGCCCACGCCCCGGCGGCGATCTGCTGGTGCGCGATCTCGGGCGACATGTAGGTCTTGCCGTGCGGGGCCAGTTCGACACCCTGCGCCGCACACCAGGTCGCCATGGCCGCGATGTTCCCCGCCAGGGCCGCACGCTCCAGCACCGCCAGCGGGAAACTGAAATCACCGCCGTGCAGGGCAATCGGCGCCGCCCGCAGCGAGCGCGCGCTCACCTCGCCCCGCGCCGCCAGAGGCCCCCAGCCCTTCTCCGTCGGTGCGACCGGAAGATCCTCCAGAGTGCTCACCGCATGATCTCCCCTCGCCGCAGGGCCCGGCCGCACGTCGCGCCCGTGAGTTGCCCGTTCTCCAGCACGATCTCGCCGTTCACCAAGACCGTGTCGACGCCCCGGGCCAGGTTCAGCGGCTGCTCGTAGGTCGCGGTGTCGGCCAGCGCGGGCACGTCGATCACCGCGATGTCGGCCGCGTAACCCTCCCGGATCTGCCCGCGCCCGGCCAGGCCGAAGCGCTCGCAGGCCCGGGCGGACAGGTGCACGGCGGCCTGGCCCCAGGTCCAGTCGCCCAGGTCGCGGGTATGACGGGCCAGCATCCGGGCGAACGCCCCGCGCCCGCGCGGGTGCGGGTGGCCGCCGATCAGGATGCCGTCCGAGCTGCCCATCTGCTCGGGCTGTTTCAGCAGGGTACGGATGTCGTCGGGGGTGTTCGCGGCGGGCTGGCGCACCACGCAGCCGACGGCCAGGTCGCAGGCGAGCACCAGGTCGCAGACCAGGTCGCCGACCTCCCGGCCGGCCCGGTCGGCCGCCTCGGTCAGCGAGAGCCCCTCGGCCCAGTTCCATGACGGTGCGGGCACGTGCGAGAGGGTGACACGGGGGAAGAGATCGGCCAGGCCGGGGAACCAGTCGGCCCGCAGCTGCTCGCGCACCGCGGGCGAGCGCAGCCGGGCCAGGGTCTGTGAAGGAGCCGCGTCCTGCAGGGAACGAGGCAGGGCCAGCATCGCCAGGATGGTGTTGCCGCGGCGGTAGGGATAGGTGTCGTAGGTCAGGTCGACGCCCAGGTCGTGGGCCCGGGCGACCTCGGGCAGCAGCAGTGAGGCCGGCCCGTGGAAGTGCGAGACGTGCGAGCGCACCCCGGACTGCGCACCGATCGCGAGGAACTCGGCCATCCCGGCCGGGGCGTCCTGCTCGTAGCCGCGGATGTGCGAGACGTGGACCCCGCCGGCCTCCCGCACCACCTGGCACAACCGCATGAGCTCAGGGATCCCGGCCAGGCCGCCGGGCACGTACTCCAGACCGGTGGACAGTCCCACGGCCCCCGCCGCCAGCCCGCTCTCCAGGAGGGTGACCTCGCGGGCCAGGTCCTCGTCCTCCTTTCCCGCTGGGCCCGGAGGGCTCGCACCGAACCCGCGCACCGACGCCCGCAGGGTGCCTCCGGGCACCAGGTAGGCCACGTTCAGGGCGCCGCGCCGGTCGTAGTGGTCCAGCAGCTCCGCCACCGTGAACCCCCGCCCGAACGGCCCGTTGACCGCCGCGAAGTACAGGGAGGTCTCGGTCGCGACCGCACCGGCCGTGGGGGCCATCGAGACGCCGTCCTGGCCGATGATCACCGTGGTGACCCCCTGCCGCAGGCAGGCGAGCTCCAGGTCGGGCGTGCCGACCAGCGTCTCGGCGTGTGAGTGGGCGTCCACGAGGCCGGGCAGCAACAGGCGACCACTGACGTCCACCAGCCGCCGGGCCTCGACCGGACCCGCTGATCCGACCGACACGATCCGGCCGTCGAGCACACCGACGTCAGCTCTCCGGGGCTCGGCCCCGGTACCGTCGGCGATCCGACCACCTGTCAGCAGCACGTCCAGCACAGGCCGCAGTCAAGCACACGGCGAAGTTCACCCTGATGGCCGGCCACGACTGCGCCGACGCGGTGATCAATGTGTCGATTCCGTTATCGCGTCGCCACGCGCAGTAATATCTTTCGTCATGAGCCAAGTCCTGCCGCCGATCGTCACCCAGTGGCTGGAGCGGATCAGCAATCGCGATGCGATCGGTGCCGCCGAGTGCTTCACCGAAGACGCCGTCTATTACTACGCGATGCCGCATCCGCCGGTGCAGGGGCGTGACCACATCCGGGGCATGTTCTCCGGCCAGGCCACCATGTACAAACGCATCAGCTGGGAGGTCACCGAGTCCGCGGTGGACGGTGACCGGGTCTGGGTGGAGCGTCTCGACCGGTTCTTCACCCATGACGACCGGGAGATCTTCATCGAGTGCGTCGGGGTGATCGAGCTCGAGGACGGGCTGATCAGCCAGGTGCGCGACTACGTGGACCTGCACACCTGGGAGGAACGCAACAAGTAACGCAACGAGTAAGGACGCCCGTCACGACGGTAGGGCGGGCAGGAACCGGGACGGCACCCGATCGGTGAGCCAGACGCCGTTGGCCGCGCGGTAGTAGGGGTGACCGCTCTCGTGGGCCGCGAGGGCGAGCACCCGCAGGACCACCGGGCGGCCCCGGCGCGCGCCCACCGTTCGGGCGGTCTGCTCATCGGCCGACAGGTGCACCAGCCGGCGGCCCATCGGCAGCAGTCCCCCGGCGGCGATCAGGTCGAGGGCGCCCGGGTGGGTGCCGTGGAACAGGATCTCCGGCGGCACCCGGGGCTCCAGGTGCAGGTCCACATCGATCGAGTGCCCCTGGGCCGCCCGGATCCGGCCGTCTTCCAGCTGGAAGCGCTGCTTGTCCGAGGCCGCGACCAGCGCCTCCAGGTCGAGCCGCGTCAGCACCCGCCCGTGTGAGGCCAGGGCCTGCCGCAGCTCGCCGACGTCGGCCCAGCCCGCCGGGTCCAGGTGCAACCCGATCACCTCCGGACGGTGCCTCAGCACGTAGCTGAGGAAGCGACTGTGGTTCACCCGGCCACCAGGTGCTCGACGACGTCGGCGGGCAGGTCGTCGCGTTCCGGACGCCACGCCGCCCAGTACGGCACCTCCGGCAGGTCGCGGACAGGAACGGCGGCCACTGCCTCGGGCGGCAGCACGCAGCCGTTCACCACGGCGGCCCCCAGACCCAGGGCCACGAAATGGGTCATCAGGTCCCAGCCGTCCACCTCCGCCGCCACCGTGACGTCGACCCCGGCATCGAGCAGGGCCCGGTCCAGGCGCCGTCGGTGCGGTCGCTCGGCCGGTGGCAGCACCAGGGGTTGCGCCGCCAGGTCGCGCACCGTCACCGTGGTCCGGGCCGCCAGACGATGACCGGCAGGCACCATGAGAACCTGCGGATAGCGGGCGATCTCGCTCCGGGCGAAGCCACCCGGCGGCGGGTCCCCGGCGAACACGGCGACATCCGCCCGGCCGGAGCGCACGTCACGCAGGCTGCCTTCCCGGTTCTGGGTGCGTACCTGCAGGGTCCGGCGGCCGCCCACGATGCGCCGCATCCCCGGGCCGATCACCCAGCGGAACGCGCCCTGCCCGGCCGCGATCGTCACCGAGGTCGGCCGGCCCTGTATCTCGGCGACGAAATCGTTCATGCGGCGGGTGTTCTCGGCGGCAAAACGGGCCAGGTTCAGACCCGCCGGAGTCAGGCGCAGCCCTCTGCCCTCCCGCTCGTACAGCTCCACGCCGAGCGTGCGCCCGAGCTTGCGGATCTTGGCGTGCAGCGATGGCTGGGCGATGTGCAGCTCCGCGGCCGCGGCCGTGAGATTGAGGTGCCGGGCGAACACCGCGAAGGCCCGCAGCCCGTCCGAGTCCATATCTCAACTATAGCCTGCACCTATTTCCAGGCCACGAACGAATAGTTCCGCCCTAGCCTCGCCGGTTCCAGGCTGGGGATCATGCACAGACAACATCAGCCCCGGCTCGGCATCGACATCGGCCGGGTCATCATCGACGGATCGGCCCACCCCGGCGGCGGCGACACCGCCTTCTTCAGCGGGACCGAGCAGATCATGCTCGCCACCCCCGAGATGGCCGGCGCCTTCGCGGCGATCGCCCGCCTGACCGAGCTTTTCGAGGGACGGGCCTGGCTCGTCTCCAAGTGCGGCGAGCGCGTGCAGCAGCGCAGCCGGCGCTGGCTGGCCGCCCACGACTTCCACGCCCGCACCGGCATCCCGCCCGAGCACCTACGGTTCTGCCGGGAACGCCGCGACAAGCGCATCCACTGCCTCGACCTGGGCCTGACCCACGTCGTCGACGACCGCCCCGACGTGCACGCCGCCATCGCCGACGTCGTGCCCCACCGCTACCTCTTCGGCCCCCAGCGCCCGTGCGTCTCCGGCGACGCGACCCGGGTGGCGAACTGGGCCGAGACCGAGGCCGCCATCACCCGGCAACTCCGGGGAGGTTCTGCATGATCACAAAAAATCTTTGGTCGTGATCATGCAAAACCTCCCCCGTGTTCTAGAACTGTCCGTGGCGTAACGTCCACCTCATGGATGACTGGCCCTCGCGACGACGCGAGGCGTTCGAGGCCCACGACCGGGCCCGGCAGCGGGCCGAACAGGCCGAGGCGGAGCAGGCCCGGCAGATCGTTGCCGACTTCGTGACCCGGGCCCGCGCACTGGGCCTTCCCACCCAGCCGCTGCGGGCGCGCGCCTACAGCGGCAGCGCCACCTACCGCACCGGACTGATCGGCTGGTACCTACAGCCCAGCGGATCCCTGGCCATCGACCAGGAGGGCGGGTTCTACACCCTCATCGCGCCCGCGGGCCTGATCGCCCGGCTGCGCGGGGTCCACCTGGCCCCGGGCGACCCGCCCCTGGCCGTCGGCCGCGGCGCCCGCGACGGCGAGTCCATGTCCCTGCGCGAACTCCTCGACCGGCGCCTGGCCGCCGGCCGCGACTTCCGCCGCTACCCCTAGGAAACCGCTACCCCTAGGAAATGAGCCGTACCGCCCGGGCTTCCAGGTCGCGCGCGGTCTCCTCCTCGCCCAGCCCCCGCATCACCGCGGCCAGGTTGCGCAGGTAGGTGTCGATCGTGCCGTGCCCGCTGCTCTCGCCCAGCGTGAGCGCCTGCCGGGCCAGGGGCCGGGCGGCAATCGGCAGACCCAGGTGCGCCGACAGCATCACCGCGAGATTGTTCGCGTAGGCCGCGGCCTCCGGGCGGCGCACCCGGCTGAGCCGCTCGGCCAGCTGCGTGGCCTCCGCCAGCGCCTGCCGGGCCCCTTCGCCGTCACCGGCCATCAGCCGCGCCCGGGCCAGGTTGCTCGCCACCGCGGCCAGTTCCGGCCCCGCCGACCCCTCCTGCTCGGCGATCGACCGGGCCCGCTCGAGCATCGCCAGGCCCGCATCGACGTCGTCCAGCCGCAGGCGCACCAGACCCAGGTTGTTCATGTGCCGGGCCACCCGCAGGTCCGAGCGCCCCACCGCGGCGACCGTCACCCCCAGCGCCCGCTCCAGCAGGTCAGCGGCCTGACTCCACTCCCCGACCCGGGTCAGCGCGACCGCCAGATGCCCCAGCTGCGTGGCCGCGTAGGGATGATCGGCACCCACCGACTGTTCCGTCAGCGCCACCGCCCGGGCCGCCAGCGACCGCACCCGTAAACCGTCCTGCCGCAGGAACATGGCGAACGCCACCCCATTACCGCGCAGCACCACCCGCGGATGCGCGGGCAGACCGGGCTCGTGCACCTCGACCAGCACCCGCGCACTCAGGGGCCGGTCGTCGGACACGTCCCACACATCCAGCATCAGCACCGCGACCGCCCGCGGCAGCGTGGACTCGCCGCGCTGATACAGGCTCAGGATCTCAGCCGTGTCTCCCATCCGCCCAGTGAACCATTAGGACGTCCGGTTCTCGTCGAGGTATTTGAGGACGGCGACCACGCGCCGGTCGGTGTGGTCGGCCGGTGCCAGGTCGAGCTTGGCGAAGATGCTGCGGATGTGCTTGTGCACGGCACCTTCCGTCACCACCAGCTTCTCCGCGATCGCCGTGTTACCGAGCCCCTCGGCCATCAGCGCCAGCACGTCCCGCTCCCGCGGGCTCAGTCGTTCCATCCCCGCGTCCGGGCGATGACGCGTCATCAGCTGCGCCACCACCTCCGGATCGATCGCCGTCCCGCCTCCGGCCACCCGGTTCAGCGCCACCAGGAATTCCTCGACCCGCCCCACCCGCTCCTTCAGCAGGTACCCCAGCCCGTCGGCCCCACCGGCCAACAGGTCCGTGGCGAAAGACCGCTCGACGTAAGCCGACAGCACCAGCACCGCCAGCCCCGGATGCCGCCGGCGCGCCTCGACCGCCGCCACGATGCCCTCGTCGGTGTGCGTCGGCGGCATCCGGACATCCACGATCGCCACATCCGGCGTCTGCTCGTCCACCGCCTCCAGGAACAACTCCGGCCCGCTCGCCGTCGCCACCACGTCAAGCCCCTCCGCCCGCAGCAGCGAGGCCAGCCCCTCCCGCAGCAGGGCGTCGTCCTCGGCGATCACGATCCGCACGGCAACTCCACCTTCAGCACTGTCGGCCCACCCACGGGACTGTCGATCGTGACGACGCCGTCGTGCGCCTCGACCCGGCGGCGCAGCCCGACCAGACCCGAACCGCCGGCCTCGTCCGCGCCGCCGTGACCGTCGTCCTCGATCTCGACCAGGAGACGCTCGTCACGGCGGCGCAGCCTAACAGCGGCCGCACCCGCCCCCGCGTGCCGCGCCACGTTCGTCAACGCCTCCGCGACCACGAAATACGCTGTGGCCTCGACCGATGCGGCACACCGGCCGGGCACCTCGACATCGACCGCGGTCGGCACCCCGCAGTTCGCGGCCAGACCCGACAACGCCCCCGCCAGGCCCCGGTCCTCGATCACCGGCGGCAGGATGCTGCGCACCACCCCGCGCAACTCCTTCAGCGCGTCCTCGGCGGCGTCCTGGGCCTGCGCGATGATCCGGTCGGCCAGCTCCCGGTCCTCCCGGGCCAGCGCCCGCCGCGCCGTACCCAGCAGCATCGTGACCGCCACCATCCGGTTCTGCGTACCGTCGTGCAACGAGCGCTCGATCCGCCGCAACTCCGTCGCGTGCGCGTCCAGGGCGTTAGCACGGGACGACGTCAGCTCGGCGATGCGCCCGGTCAGGTCGGTCCCCGGCGGCGGGGCCAGCAGCCGACGGCCGGCACGCCCCTGCAGCCGGGCCATTCCGGGGGTGAGGCCGAGCAGGATCGCGGTCCAGCCGACACCCATCAGGAACACCACCAGCACCCCGGGCCAGGTGTCCACGGTCCACAACCCGATCGACGCGCTACCCCACCCCGGCGGCAGGAACGGGTACCACAGCGGGAACGAGGCGTCCCGCACCGCCATCAACGGCAGCAGCACCCCGATCAGGCCGAGCAGCGAACCGGCGCAGGCGTGCACGGCGAGCCACACCAGCTCACGTCGCGTCGTCGGATCAGCCAGCGCCGCCCGCAGATCCGTGATGCGCCGCGGCGGACCGAGCACCGGATCACCCCAGCGGGAGAGCCGGTCGCGCTCGCGGGAGGCCGCACCGTGTACCAGGTACAACACGGCCGGGGCCAGGAGGAGCCCCACGCCGACGAGGCACAGCACGGCCGTGACGATCACGAGGAAGAGGACGAAGAACGCCACCGTCGCGGTGCTCAGACCGCTGGCGAGTTGCTCGACCGCCGCCAGCGACTGGCGCGAGGCCTGACGGCACGCCGTCGCCAGGTCCGGGCGCCCGGACCCCTCCCGCTGCCGGCCGGGTACGTCCGTGCGGTTCACAGGTACGACGGTATGACGTGGCACGAGTTGACGATACGGCGGGCGGACACTCCCGACCCGTCGAGATCGGTTCGACAGTTGTCGCACATCTTGCCGTCCTCGGGCGCTCGAACGCAGACCCGCGTGCCTACCGTTGAGTGCCTACCGCGGATCAGGCCAGGGCAGCTCTCGCCGCCGCGACCGCCTCGGCGGCGAGAGCGCTGATCTCGTCCCACTTCCCGGCGTTCACCAGCGACCTCTCCACCATCCAGGAGCCACTGACCGCCGGCACGCAGGGCAGCGCCAGGTACTCGTGCAGGTTGCCCAGGCCGACGCCACCGGACGGCATGAAGGTGAGGCCACCGAACGGGGCCGACAGGGCCTTGATCATGGCCGGGCCGCCGAGCAGGCCGGCCGGGAAGAACTTGACCTCTTCCAGGCCGAGCGACACCGCGGTCATCAGGTCGGTGGAGCTCGAGATGCCCGGCAGCGCCGGAACTCCCCGGGCCTGTGCCCGTCGCACCACCTCGGGTGAGATGCCCGGGCTGACCACGAACGTGGCCCCGGCGTCCACCACCTCGTCCACCTGCTCGACCGTCAGCACCGAACCCGCGCCCACCGTCATGCCTTCCAGCGCGGAGAGCCGGCGGATACCCTCCAGCCCGGCGGCGGTGCGCAGCGTCACCTCCATCACCGCGATCCCCCCGGCCAGCAGGGCCTCACCGAGGGGTACGGCCTGGTCGGCGGCGTCGATCACGACGACGGGGACGACCGGGTGGGCGGCGAGCAACGGGGCGGTCATGGGGACGACTCCAATGAGTTCAGGGGGTCAGAGCGAAAATTAACGGACGACGTCGGTGGACGCGTCGAGAGCGTCCAGTTCGGCACGGGTCGGCAGGGCCTCCCAGTCACCGGGGGCCTGGCACACCGCCCCGCCGACGCGGTTGGCGAGAGCCAGACACTGCTGCGGCGAGCCGGACTCGAGCAGGGCGGCCAGGTACCCGCCGACGAACGCGTCCCCCGCACCGACCGGGTCGGTCGCCACGATCGGGGTGGTCGGGCCGTGGTGCGCGTCTTCCCCGGTCAGGGCGATAGCGCCCAGCGCCCCCAGCTTGAGCACCACCATGCCACCCACCGCCGCGGCGAGCAGCCGGGCCAGCGTCTCGCCCTCCTCGAAAGAAGCCACCGCTCGCGGCTCCTCACCGAGCAGGAGGCACGCCTCCTCCGGGCCCGCGAAGGTCAGGTCGGACCGCCGGGCCAGATCGGCCAGCGCCGGACGGGCCTGCTCGGACGACCACAGCGCCGCACGGTGATTGACATCGAAAGAGACGAAGGTGCCGTTCTTCCGGGCGATCTCGACCGCCGCCAGCACAGCCTGGCCCGGACCGGCGCCCAGCGCCGGGCTGATCCCGGTGACGTGCAGGATCGCAGCCTCGGCAATCGCCCCGGCGTGCCGGCCGACATCGGCAGCGTCCAGACGCGACGCCGCACTCCCGGCCCGGTAGTAGCGCACCCGGGTGGTGCGCCCGGCCCGCCCTTCCTTGACCATCAGCCCGGTCGGGGCCCCGGCGTCGCGATCGGCGAGCACCCTGACGCCCTCGGCCCGGATCTCCCGCACGATCAGGGTGCCGAAGTCGTCGTCGCCGACCCGGCTGATCCAGGCGCTCGGAAAACCCAGCCGGGCCAGGCCGATCGCGACATTCGACTCGGCGCCCCCGATACCCAGCTGCATCTGGGTGCCGTCCCGCAGCCGGGGGGCCGCCGGAGGCGTCAGGAGCGCCATGGTCTCGCCGAGGGTGACCACTCCGTTACCCGTCAGAGCCACGTGAAGTTCCGATCGTCGCGGTTGTCAGCCAATGTGCAGCATGACCTTACTGCTACCGCTGTCCGGGTCGAGGGCCACGTTCATCGCCTCGGCCGCCTGGTCGAGCTCGAAGGTGTGGGTGATCAGCGGCGATACGACGGTCGGGGCCCACCCGCGTCCCTCAGGGGATTTTCGTCATTCACCAGTCGTGCACCGACCCGTCGAGACGACGCGCCACCGGCAGATATTTCGGGTCGTAGGGGTACCGCTCGGCGGCCTTCTCGTCGTACTCGACGCCGAGACCCGGTGCGTCGGAGAGGTTCAGCATGCCCTTCTCGAGCGTGACGCCGGTGCGGAAGACCTCCATCGTCTCGGCCACGTGCGGCATGTACTCCTGGATACCGAAGTTCGGCACGGTCAGGTCGACATGCACCGCGGCGGCCAGACTCACGGGTGACAGGTCGGTGGCGCCGTGCGACCCGGTGCGCACCTGGTACAGCGCGGCCAGGTCGAAAATACGCCGCAGGTGGGTGATCCCGCCGGCATGGGTGACGGTCGTGCGCACGTAGTCGATGAGCTGCCCGGTGATCAGGTCCTTGACGTCCCAGATCGAGTTGAGGATCTCACCGGTCGCGATCGGCGTGGTGGTGTGCTGCCGGATCAGCCGGAACGCGTCCTGGTTCTCGGCCGGCGTCGGATCTTCCATCCAGAACAGGCGAACGTCCTCGACCGCCTTGCCGAAGCGTGCGGCCTCGATCGGGGTGAGCCGATGGTGGACGTCGTGGAGCAGGTGGAACCCGAACCCGAACTTCTCCCGGACCTGGGTCAGGTAGGTGGGGGCGAAGTCGAGGTAGGCCTCGGTCGACCAGGGCTGCTCGTCGGGCAGACTCGTGCTGGCCGGCTCGTAGACCACACCCTTGCGCACCCCGTAGGAACCGCCGATGCCGGGCACCGCCGCCTGCGCGCGGATGGCCTGATAGCCCAGGTCACGGAAGCGGGCCACGTCGTCGAGCAGCGAGGGCACGTCGGTGCCGGAGGCGTGCGAGTAGACCATCACGCCCTCTCGCGAGCGCCCGCCCAGCAGCTGGTAGACGGGCAGGTTCGCGACCTTGCCCTTGATGTCCCACAGGGCCATGTCCACGGCCGCGATCGCCGTCATGGTGACCGGGCCGCGCCGCCAGTAGGCACCCTTGTAGAGGTACTGCCAGATGTCCTCGATGCGGGCGGGGTCACGACCGATGAGCAGGGGGACGAGGTGGTCCTTCAGATAGCTCGCCACCGCGAGCTCCCGACCGTTGAGGGTGGCGTCACCCAGACCGGTCACCCCGTCCGACGTGGTGATCCTCAGGGTGACAAAGTTCCGTCCCGGGGAGGCGACGAAGACCTCCGCACGTTCGATCGTGCTCATTTGACCCATCTCCTTCGGCGGCCACCGTGCGATGCAGCCCTAGTATACAAGAACTTGTTCATCAGAACTGGGCCACAGAAGGGCGGTCCCCTACGATGGCGGGCATGTCCCCCCGAAAAGCTGGTGGCAGCAGCCGGCAGGCCGTCTACGACTCACTGCGCCGCCGCATCCTCGGCCTCGAGCTGGCCCCGGGCACCGCGCTGTCGGAGAACGACCTGGCCGCCGAGATGGGGGTCTCTCGCACACCGGTGCGCGAGAGCATGATTCTGCTCTCGGAAGAGGGCCTGGTGCAGGTCTTCCCGAAGGTGGGCACGTTCGTCTCCCGGGTCGACGCCGGTCGCGTCGCCGACGCCCAGTTCCTGCGCGAGGCCGTGGAACTGAGTGCCCTGGACGACGTACCCGCCTCACCCGACCCGGACATTGTCGCCGCCCTGCGCGAGAACCTGGCGCAGCAACAGGTCCCGGACATCGACCGGGAAGAGTTCTTCCGCCTCGACGAAGAGTTCCACCATCACCTGATGAGCCTCAGCGGGCACGGGAACTCCTGGTCCGCAGTGGCTTCCGCCAAGGGGCACCTCGACCGGGCCCGCCGCCTCGGCCTCTACGACGCCGCCTCACCCCGGCCCTTCATCGACCAGCACGCCGACGTGCTCGGCGTGGTGCTGTCGGGCGACACCGAAGCAGCCCGCGCCACGCTACGCGGCCATCTGCGCGCGGTGTTCGAAGACATCGAGCGCGTGCGCCGCCGCTCCCCCGAGCTCTTCGCCGCCGATCCGAACGCCGTGCCCGTGCGGCGCAGCGTGGCAGTGTGGGGCACCTAGGGTTTCAGTCCCCGAACGAGGCCACCAGGCGACCGACGACCTCACCGCGCGCGAGACGACCGAGCCCGTCGGGGATCTCGTCGAAGGAGACGGTGGTGGTCGTCGTGGTGAGCGAGCCGTCCGCCATGTACCCGTAGATCTTCGCGATGTCGGACGGGTCGCCGCCCGCCGAACCGAGCAACCGGATCCGGTTCACAATGAGGTTGTAGGTGTTGATCTCCGAGGTGAGCCGGCCCATGCCGACGAGAACGACGGTGCCACCGGGCCTGACGACGTCGATCGCACCGGCCGTGGTACTCCCGAAACCGGCGAAGTCGACGATCAGATCGAGATCATCGCCGTCGAAATCACTGATGTCCTTGCGGATGTCGCCCACTCCGAGCGAGCGGCCGATCTCCCAGACCTTCTCGTTCGGTTCCGCGGCGACAACGCTCGCCCCGTTCAGCACCGCCGCCCGGGCACCGATCTGACCGAGGCCCCCGAGCCCGATGATGCCGACCTTCATCCCCGTGGTGGCGCCGCCGAGCGCGACCACCGCATGGTGGCTCGTCATCCCGGCGTCGGTGGCGTACGCGCCGTCGGTGAAGCTGACGCCGTCCGGGATCCGGACCAGGGCCTCCTGGCCGATGGCCACCTTGTCGGCGTACCCACCGTCGAAGGTGTAACCGGGAGTACCGGCGCTGGTGGTCGGGCAGAGGCCGACGCGGTCGCCGATCTTCCACTCGGTGACGCCCGCACCGACGGCCGAGATCACGCCGGCGACCTCGTGGCCCATGGTGATCGGGCGCTTGGCGAGGATCTTCAGCCAGCCCTCATCCTCGAGCATGCCGACGTCAGAGTGACAGATGCCGGACGCCTTGACGTCGACGACAACCCCGCCGGCGGCGGCGATCGGGTCGTCGAGCTCGACGCGACGGAGCGGCTCGTGCGTGTTGGTGAACTGCCAGGCGGTAATCATCCGAACTTCCTCGTGCTAACGGGCGCGGGCCATCCGGGATGACGACCCGCGGTGGCCGACCACACCAGGATAAGCGACACCTGTCGGCTAGCGGCGGAGGGCCTCACCCGGGAGGACCAAGGTCGGCGGACCCTAGGACCGATTGGGAGCCTCGGCCGCCACAGCCAGCCTGCGCAGTGATGACGCCAGGGCTTCCTCGGTGTTGGCGCGAGCCCGCTCGAAGCGCCGTTCGTCCGTCAGCTGCGACCAGTCGTAGGTGTGCGTGACCTGGGTGTTCGCATCGTCCAAGGGCTCCAGTTCCCAGCGCCACAGATGGCCGGGCGCCGTCGAGCCGGGCTCGGACGGGTTCCAGGCGATCAGCCGGCCCTCCTCGAACTCCACCACCCGGTTCTCCCGGATCCCGCCCCGGGTCAGGGCCATGACAAACACCTCGCCCAGGGCCCGCACCCGCTGACCCGACTCCGCCCGGGCCAGATTGTCGTTACCGTCCCAGACCGGCTGCAGGCGTGGATCGGCGATCAACTCGAAGATCCTCCCGGGCGTCGCGGCAATGTCCCGGACGACCCGTACGACGCGCTCTTCAACCTCACTGGTCATGGCGCCAGTCTGGTGCACGGGGACCCGTTCGGCCCGTTAACCACACGAAAGCCTGTTATCGCGGATGTGAAATTCGGGCCTATCGACCGCAACCCCTTCTTCTGTTCGTGATCATGCAAACCTTCCCGGGGACGTGGGGCACCTTCCGGCCGAAGGCTGGGGCACCGCACCCCCTCGCCCGGTTGCGCTGGATGTCGCTCGACGTCGGGTCGGCTCGTGTCAGATGCGGCCGGGGCCGGAGACCGGGTTCGTGTAGCTGCGGGGGCCCACCTGGTAGGTGGGGGCGGGGCGTTCGGGGGCCTTCGGTGGAGGGGGCGTTGGCGGTGCTGGGGTTTTCGTCTCACCGATGGAGGACGAGGAACGCGCCGGCACTGTCGGTCCCCCCAGCGCGGGGGGCTGGGCCACCCGCGGAATACTGCCCGCCGTACCGACGGCCGGTGGTGGACTGCTGGCCGCGGAGGGCCTTCCGGGGGAACCGCTGATACCCGGGGCCGGGATCACCGCCGGGCCGGTACCGCCCGGACCAGAGACAGCTCCGGGCCCTGAGGCCCCGCCCAGGCCAGGTACCGTCCCAGCACCGGGCACTCCCCCGGGCACCCCGGATCCGGACACTCCGGCGCCCGGCAGCCCACCGCCGGGCAACCCTCCGACTCCCGGAAAACCTCCGACTCCCGGAAAACTTCCGGCCCCCGGCACAGCTCCGGCGCCCGGCATGGCGCCCGCACCCGCGCCCGGAACGACACCAGCACCCGGCGCCGCTCCCACACCCGGGACGGCTCCCACACCATGACCGGCGCCCACTCCCCCGCCCGGTATCGTCCCGGCCCCCGGAACGGCTCCAACTCCCCCGAGATGCCCCGCCCCCGGCACACCTCCGACACCGGGCGCCGCACCCGGACCGGTGCCACCGGTCGGCCCGGGCCATCCGGTCGATCCCGGCCCGAACGAGGCGTGATGCCCGACCGCCCCGACCGACCTGCCCTCGTACGCCGAAAGCAACTCGGCGCGCAGCAGGTTCGCCAGGCCCGGCACCGATGTCCCGTCCGGCGGACCGGCCTGCCCCGGCTGAGCACCGGCCTGCCCCGAGTGAGCGCCGAACTGCCCCGGCTGAGCACCGGCCTGGGCCGACAGACCGGCCGTCAACCGGGCCAGGTCGGCGCCGATCTGGCCCAGCGTCTGTGACAGGCCCGGCGTCTGCGACAGGCCCGGCCCGGGCGCGGGGGCCGCCTGGAGGTGCGGCTGAACGGCGGAATGGCCCTGCTGCTGGGTCGTCTGGAGCACGGCCAGGGGGGACGGGGTCTGGTCGAGATGGGCGGCCGGGGCCTGGTCGCGCACGGAGCGGCCCGGCGTCGAGGGAGCGGGACCACGGCCTTCACCGTCCTCCGACAGCGCCGCGTGATCGATCTCGGTGCCGCAGTATTCGCAGAAGTCCCAGTCGTCCTGCACGAGAAGATCACAGGTGGGGCACTTCACCTGCGCCGCGAGCTGGTCCCAGGGGGCCCGCAACCAGGGAGACGATTCCTCTGTCGGCACCGGTCCACCTCCGCACCCGGACGGGCCGGACATCCGCCGGTCACTTCGTCCTTTCTGATCGACACGGCCGGGGCGGACATTCGCACCGCCCGGCGCGGTTCGCCCCGCCGGGCGAAGGGCGCGCCGCAACCGGGAACGCGACCGCCGTACAGCGCGTCCTACGTCCAGGGCGGTGGGACGACACCGGCCCGCACCGGTCTGCCGGAGGGGGCGATCAGCCATGAAGGGCATGACGGACGACATGGACACGACCAGGCGACAGCACATAATGGCAACGGCGATGGCCGTGACCGCGATCGTGGCCATCGTGACCGTGGTGGTAGGCCCCTGGCGAGGAGAGCCGATGTCCGATGCAACGACGAATCCTGCCCTGTCGGAACCCGGCCCTCCGCCGGGCGACACCAGCGGTCCGCACCTGATCGTGAGTCCTGCCTCGGTCGCTCCGGAGGCCGACATCGCGCTGATTCTGGCCAATCCCGGCACGACCGACGTGACGTTCGGTCCGCTGGGCCGTCTGGACCGCTGGGACGGCACCGGGTGGCAGGAATTCCGCCAGATCACCACCGGCCTGGGGCCGCTTCGGCCCGCCGGCGGGGTGAAGGCCCTGGACGACGAGATCATGGTGCCCGCGATCGCCCTGGTCGCCCGGCCCGGCTCGTTCGCCGATCCGGTCTGGACCAGTCTGCAGGGCGTCGACGCGGGCTGGTACCGGCTCACCCTGGGCAGTGCGACAGGCATCGTGCAGGTCGGAGGGCCGGACGGATTCACGGTGGAGCGCCCCACCACGGAGGTCACGTTCGACGGCACCACCGTGGTCGAGGCCGGGTCCGCGGCGGTACTCACCCTCGAGGCCCAGCTGCGCGATCCGGTGGGCCGGAACTTCGACCAGGACGAGCACCTGGGCCGCTACACCTCGACGGCCCGGGTGGAGCGACACGACGGCGAGCGCTGGGTCGCGGTGCCGTCCGCCACCATCCGCACGATCGACAGCGACCTCAGCTCGGAGGAGACCTCGTTCCAGGTGCATCTGCCCGTGCTGGCCGAGGGCCTGTACCGGGTCGCCCGCGACGCCTCGGTGGCCGGCGCCGTCGAGGCTCTCTTCTGGGTCGAGCCCCTGTCCTGACACTCATTCCAACGGGTTCGCCAACGGGTTGGCTACAGTGACGACAGACCCGCCGATCAACCCGAAGGACTGAAGTGCGCGAGCTCTACCCATCGATCGAACCCTACGCCGACGGCCTGCTGGAGGCCGGGGACGGACACTCGGTCTACTGGGAGGAGTGCGGCAATCCGGACGGCAAGCCCGTCGTTTTCCTGCACGGCGGGCCGGGCGGCGGATGCACCCCCTCGCACCGTCGGCTGTTCGACCCGGCGAAGTACCGCATCCTGCTGATGGACCAGCGCGGTTGCGGGCGCAGCACCCCGCACGCGAGCACGCCGGACGCCGACATGGGCGCGAACACCACCTGGCACCTGGTCGCCGACCTCGAGCTGCTGCGTACGCAGCGCGGGATCGAGAAGTGGCAGGTGTTCGGCGGTTCCTGGGGCTCGGCGCTGGCCCTGGCCTACGCCCAGAAGCACACCGACCGGGTGAGCGAGCTGGTGCTGCGCGGCATCTTCACGCTGCGCCGGGGTGAGCTGGACTGGTTCTACGAGGGACCGGCGTCGAACATCGCGCCGGACACCTGGGCCGGTTTCGTCGGGGGCCTGCCCGAGAGCGAGCGGGTTCCGGGCCGTCTCATCGAGAACTACGGCAAGGTGCTGTTCGACCCGGACCCGGCCGTGCACCAGCCCGCCGCCGTCGCCTGGGCCACCTGGGAGTTCTCCAACCTGACGGTGCAGCCACGGCCCGACCTGATCGAGAGCGCCCAGGAACCGCTGGGGGCCACCGCGTTCGCGCGCATCGAGAACCATTATTTCCGTCACGACGGCTGGTTCACACCGGGTCAGCTGATCGCCGACGCACCGCGCCTGGCCAACATCCCGACCGTCATCGTGCAGGGGCGTTACGACGTCTGTACCCCCGCGATCACCGCCTGGGACCTGCACCAGGCCCTGCCCTCGGCGCAGTTCGTCCTGCTGGAAGACGCCGGCCACGCCTACGACGAGCCGAGCATCCTCGACGCGCTGATCACGGCCACCGACACGTTCGCGAACCTGCGATGAGCACGCTGAACGAACTGGGCGAGAGGTACTTCCGCACCCAGCACACGCTGGAGCCGTTCAACTCGACGATGCTGGGGCTGTCCGAGTTCGACCACCTGGCGGGCGATCCGTCGATCGAGGCCGGGGCCGAGGCGGCCTCGGTGTTCGCCGGGATCCTCACCGAGCTGGAGACCCTCGACACCACGCGACTGAGCGCTGACGAGCGCGTCGACCACGGCGTCCTTCATGAACTGGTGCGGGGTGCCCACGGTGACGCCACGCACGCCCTGTGGGCGGCGAGCACCTCGGCGGGCGGCTACGTCTCGCGGCAGGGCCTGATCTTCCAGGCCGTGCCGGCCATGACCATCACCGATTCCGCCGGTGCCGACCGGTATCTGCAGCGGTTGCAGGGCATTCCGGGAGTTTTACGGGCCCTGGCCGGGCGCGGCGCGGCCGAGGCCGCCCGGGGCCGACGTTCCACCCGGGTGGGCCTGGAACAGGCTCTCACCCAGATCGAGACGTCGCTGGGCACCGATCTCGCCCAGGACGCGCTGCTCGCGCCCACGGGTTCCGTCGCCGGTCAGGCCGTGCGGGACCGGGCGGTGGACGTGGTGCGCGGGCAGATCCGCCCGGCTCTCGCCGAGCTCGCGGCGGCCCATCGATCACTGCTTGAAGACGCCCGTCACGACGATGCCGTCGGCATCAGCTGGGTGGACGGCGGCGAGGCGGGGTACGACGACGCGGTGCGCCGTCACACCACCAGCACGCACAGCGCCCAGGAACTGCACGACCTGGGCCTGCAGCTGATCGACGAACTGAACGGTCGCTGGGCGCAGATCGGTTCCCGGGCCTTCGGTCTGCGTGACCTGCCGACGATCGCCGCACGGCTGCGCGAGGATCCGGCGCTGCGGTACACCTCGGCGCACGACATGATCGCCAGCAGCCAGGCCGCCCTGGCCAAGGCCGAGGCCGCCGCCGGCCGGGCCTTCGACCTGGGGTCGATCCCGCCCTGCACGATCGAGTCCATCAGCGGGGCGGACGCCGACGGTGCGGCCACGGCCTACTACCGGCCCGCCGCTCTCGACGGATCCCGGCCCGGGGTGTTCTTCCTCAGCACCGCCGGCGCCCCGCAGACCCCGCGCTACGACTGCGAGGCCCTGACCTTCCACGAGTCGGTGCCCGGCCACCACCTGCAGCTGGCCGGCCTGCAGCAGCTCGAGATCCCCTATTGGCGGCGGCACATCGACATCGAGCTGGGCGCCTACACCGAGGGCTGGGGCCTGTACGCCGAGCGGCTGGCCGACGACCTGGGGCTGTACTCCGACGACCTGCAGTTACTCGGCATGCTCTCGCTGTCCGCCCTGCGGGCCGCCCGGCTGGTGGTCGACACCGGTATGCACGCACACCGCTGGTCGCGCGAGCGGGCCGTGCAATACATGCGCGACAACACCACGGCCACCGAGACCGAGATCCAGCAGGAGATCACCCGCTACATCGGCTGGCCCGGCCAGGCGCTCGGCTACGCCACCGGCCGCCAGGAGATCCTGCGTCTACGCGAGGCCTCGGGCCTGGACCTGACCGAGTTCCACCGCCGCGTCCTGGGCCACGGCTCGCTGCCGATGACGGTGCTGGCCGACGTCGTCCTGCGCTGAGCCCCTCCCCCAACCCCCCTTTGTTCGTGATCATGCAAAACCTCCCCAGAGTTCTAGAACTCCAGCGCTGGCAGTTCTAGAACTCCAGGGAGGTTTTGCATGATCACGGAGGGTTTTGTTTTCAGGTGGAGGCTCGCTGGATCAGGGTGGAGGGCAGGAACACCGAGGCGTCCGAGTCGCCGTCGATCCGGGCCAGCAGCAGGCGCACCATCTCCCGGCTGATCCGGTCGAACGGCTGACGCATCGTGGTCAGTGACGGCGTGAGGTGCTCGGCCACCCCGGCGTCGTCGAAGCCACCCACCCGCACGTCGTCGGGAATGCGGCGCCCGGTCTCCTGCAGCACCGCGCAGGCCCCGGCCGCCATCAGGTCGGAGGCCACGAACACGCCGTCCAGATCGGGCGTCGTCTCCAGCAGGGCCCGCATGCCGGCCTCGCCGCTCTCCCGCGAGTAGTCGCCGTGCACAATGAGTTCCGGTCGCACCGGGAGCCCGGCGGCGACCAGGGCCTGCTTGTAGCCCTCCAGCCGGGCGAACCCACCGGGGGTGTCCATCTGGCCGGTGATGTGCGCGATCTTCCCCGCACCCCGGTCAATCAGGTGGCTGGTCATCTGACGGCCGCCGTCGAGGTCGTCGGCACCCACCATGCTGATCCGCGACTCCAGGCCGGGAAATCGTCCACACACCACCGTCGGCACCCCGGTGGCGATGAGTTCTCCCGCCACCGGGTCGACGTCGTGACTGGAGACCAGCAGCACCCCGTCGACGTGCCGGGCCGCGACGTAGCCGACGGCGCGTTCCCGGTCGGCCGGGGTGCCGGCAGTGACCAGGGTGAGCAGCAGACCGTGCTCGGCCAGGGCCCGGGTGCAACCGCCCATCAGCCGGGCGAAGGTCGGGTCCTCGAACAGGATGTGCTGCGGCTCGCTGAGCAGGAAGGCGATCGTGTTCGAGCGACCCAGGGCCAGGGTGCGCGCCGCATGGTTCGCGGTGTACCCGGTCTCGGCGATCGCCCGGGTGACGGCGTCCTGTGCCTCCGGGCTGACCCGGTCGCCCCCGTTGAGCACCCTCGAGACGGTGCCGCGGGACACGCCCGCGACACTCGCCACGTCACGGATGGTGGGGCGCTTATCGCCCGGTTGATGGTGCACGGCGGAAGGTTACTCTCAGCTCTTGACCGCCCCGGCGGCCAGATCGACCTGCCAGAACCTCTGGAGCAGAAGGAACAGCGCCAGCAGGGGCAGGATGGACAAGAGAGCGCCGGTCACGACGATGGAGTACAACGCCGGTTGCTGCGCGCCCTGGTTCAGCAGGCTGGAGAGCCCGACCGTGACCGGGAACAACCGGTCGTCGCCCAGCATCACGTAGGGCAACAGGAAGTTGTTCCAGATGGCGACGAACTGGAACAGGAAGATCGTCACCAGGCCGGGCACCATCATCGGCATCACCACCGAGCGGAAAACCCGTGCGTCCCTGGCCCCGTCGGTGCGGGCGGCCTCGATCACCTCGTCCGGCACCGCCGCCGACACGTAGATCCGTGCCAGGTAGATGCCGTACGGACTGATCAGGCTGGGCAGCAGGACCGACCAGTAGGTGTTCGTCATTCCGAGCTTGGCGAACAGCAGGTACTGCGGCACGGCCAGCACCACACCGGGCACCAGCACCCCGGCGAGCAGGATGTTGAAGATCGCCGTGCGGCCGCGGAACCGGTACTTCGCCATCGCGTAGCCGGCCATCGCCGAGACCAGGGTGGACAGGGCCGCGCCGACCCCGGCGTAGAGACCGGTGTTGAGCATCCAGCGCCAGAACAGGCCGTCGCGGTAGTCGGTCAGTTCGGCGATGTTGTCGAACAGGCTGCCACCGGGAGCGTAGGTGAAGGTGGAGAACAGGTCACTGGGGCTCTTGGACGAGGCCATGAACACCCAGACCACTGGGACCAGGCAGTAGATCGCGCCGATCACGAGGATCCCCGAGCCCACGATGCTGGGCTTCTCACGGGTGGAGGTGCTCATCGGTTCTCCTGGGCGAAGGCTCGGTTCTGCACCAGGCGCAGGAATCCGAAGGACAGCAAGAAGGTCGCCACGGCCAGCACGACCGAGGTGGCCGAGGCCGAGTAGATGTCGTTGCGGGTGAACGCATCCCGGTAGATCATCATCAGCGGGCTCCAGCTGGTGGAGATGTTGTTGGTCAGCGGGCGCAGCACGGTCGGCTCGGCGAACACCTGAAGCGTGGTGATCATGCCGAACACGCTGGTCATGATCAGCGACGGCAGGATCACCGGAATCTTGATCCGCCAGGCAATCTGGAGCTCGTTGCAACCGTCGATACGCGCGGCCTCGTACAGCTCGGACGGGATCGAGCGCAGCGCGGTGTAGAGCACGATCATGTTGAAGCCGACGCCTCCCCAGACCGCGATGTTGGCGATGGCGAACAGCACCAGGCCCGGCGCCATCGGCTGCGGCAGGGTGACCCCCACCTGGTCGGCCGCGTAGGTGAACGGGCTGACGGCCGGCAGGTAGAGGAAACCCCACAGCAGCGAGGAGATCACGGCCGGAACGGCGTAGGGCATGAAGATGACCAGCCGGGCGAAGCGCCTCGCCCGCACCCGCACGGAGTCCAGCAGCAGGGCGAACAGCAGGGCCAGGCCGAGCATCACCGGGATGACGACCAGACCGTAGCCGAGCACCCGCAGCACGCTGGACAGGAAGTCCGCGTCACTCAGGGTGCCCCCGTAGTTGGACAGTCCTGCCCAGACCTCGGTCCGGGAACCCGGCCCGAGACCCAGCCCCTGCACCTTGACGGTGCGCAGACTGAGAAAGGCCGTGTACCCGATCGGTACCGCGATCGAGAAGACGTACAGGACCACGGCGGGCAGCATGAACACGTAGGGCGCCCGGGGATTCCGGACCCGCCGACTGCCCGGCGACGGGTCCGGAAGCTTCTCCGGTGGGGACGAGACACGGTCGTTCGTGAGGCTGGTCATCTTCGGTCGCTCCCGGGCTACTTGGTGGTGAACCCGCTGGACTTCAGGTCTTCGACCGTCTGCGTCTGCATGCTGGTCAGCGCCTGGGTGAACGCCGCGGCCGACTTCGACTGGGCCGCCTTGCCGAAGGCGTCGTTGAAGGCACTGTAGGCGACGTTGGTGTTCGGGCCGTAGGTGAAGGGAGCCGTGGTGCCCGCGATCTTCGCGGCCACCTCGTAGAAGTCGGGCTGGTTCTCGAAGAACGCCGGCGGCTCGCTCAGCGCGGCCGCGGAGTTCGTCTGGTCGGCCGGGTAGACGTTGGAGATGGTGGCCAGGGCCTTGACGCCGTCAGCGCTGGTGTTCAGCCACTCGGCGAACTGGGCCGCGGCCGCCTTGTGCTTGGACTGCGAGGTCACGGCGGTGGACGAACCACCCCACGAACCGCTGACGTTCGCACCGGCCGTCCACTGCGGCATCGGGGCGACCTTCCACTTGCCCTTCGTGTCGGCGGCGTTGCCGGCCAGCACGCCGGGGGCCCAGACCGCGCTGACCCAGCCGACCTGGGTGCCCTTGTTCAGGGCCGAGTTCCAGCCGGGCGTGTACATCGGGGTGTTGTCGATGACACCCTCCTCGACCAGCCCGCCCCAGTACTGCGCCACCTTGCGTGAGGCGTCGGAGTCGATGTTCACGCTCCACGCGTCACCGTCGATGCCCCACCAACTGGCCCCGTTCTGCTGGGTGAGACCCGCGAACAGGCCGGCGTCGTTCGAGGAGAACGTGCCGAGGTACTTCTTCTTGTCGTCCTGGTGGATCGTGCGCGCGGCCTGGGCGTACTCGTCCCAGGTCGTCGGCACCTTGATCTTGAGCTTGTCGAACACGTCGCTGCGGTAGAAGAACATCAGCGGCGCCGCGTCCTGGGGTACCGCGTAGACCGCGTCGGTGCCGAGGGTCACGGCGTTCCAGACCCCGTCCGAGAAGTGACCCTGGGCCTCGCCGGACAGCTCACCCTTGATGTCGGCCAGTGCACCGGCCGCGACCATGGTCGGCAGGGCCTGGTACTCGGCCTGCATCAGGTCGGGAGCACCGCTGCCCGCCTTGGTCGCGGTGAGCAGCTTGGTCACGGCCGGGTCGCCCCCGTCCTGCTTGTTCACCGTGACGTGGATGTCGGGATGGCTCTCGTTCCAGACCTCGACGGTCTTATCCATCTCCGGGGCCCAGGCCCAGAAGTTCAGCTCGACCTTCTCACCGGGCTTGGTGGCCTCGTCCTGCGATCCGCTCGCGCCGTCCGACGAGCCGCCCGAACAGGCGGTGAGGAAGAGGGCCGAGACAGAGAGTGCAACCAGACTGCCGCGCAGCGTTCGCCGCATGACGTCCTCCTTGCGAAGCATCAGCTTCGTCGTTGAAGCGTGGCGGCGCCGCCGTGCTGCGCCGCATGGGACCGGTCACAACGTGACAGCCACACACGCACTTGTCAACGAAAACAAGAATCTTATTCGTCGACTACAGCCCGGTCTTGGCGAATCTCGACAGGTGTGGGACCGTGCACACACATCTCGTCGATCAGGCCCTTCCGGACCGGTCGGCGCCCGTGCCTGGTGCACAACGACGTCATCTGCGAACGAGGGTGGATCCATGAGCGACCAGAGCCTGCTGCGCGACGGCTGGCTGCCCGGGGTGCGGGAACTGAGCTTCGGCGGTGACTACAACCCCGAGCAGTGGCCGCAGGAGATCTGGGCACAGGACCTGGACCTGATGCGCCGGGCGGGCGTGAACATCGTCAGCATCGGCATCTTCTCCTGGGGCCTGCTGGAGCCCCGGCCCGGCGAGTTCGACTTCGCCTGGCTCGATGCGGTCATCGAGGGCCTGCACGAGGCCGGCATCCGGGTCGATCTGGGCACTCCCACGACCGTTCCCCCGCAGTGGTTCTGGCAGCAGAACCCGCACGTGCGGCCGGTGCTGCGCGACGGCACGGTCCTCGCGCCCGGTTCCCGGGGGATCTGCTGCCCCTCCTCGCCCGAGTACGCCCAGGCCTCCCTGCGGATCACCACCGAGCTGGCACAGCGCTACGGGAAGCACCCGGCTGTGGTGCTGTGGCACGTGCACAACGAGTACGGCGCCCCGATCTCCGAGTGCTACTGCGAGGTCAGCGCGGCCGCCTTCCGGGTCTGGCTGCAGGCTCGCTACGGCACCCTTGATGCACTGAACACCGCTTGGGGAACGGCCTTCTGGGGGCAGACCTACGGCGACTGGGCCCAGGTCGGCACGCCCGCGCAGTCGGCCAGCATGTCCAACCCCGCGCACCGCCTGGACTTCGCCCGGTTCTCCAGCGACGAGCTCCTGGGCTGCTTCACCCGCGAGCGCGACGTGCTGCACGAGAAGTCGCCCGGTGTCCCGGTGACGACGAACTTCATGGCCACGAACTGCCCGTCGATGGACCTGTGGAAGTGGTCGCGCGAGGTGGACGTGGTGGCCAACGACCACTACCTGACCGCCGCCGACCCACGCAGCCAGGTCGGGCTGGCGCTGGACGCGGACCTGACCCGGTCGCTGGCGGACGGGCGTCCGTGGATGCTCATGGAGCACTCGTCGTCGGCCGTGAACTGGCAGCCGCGCAACCTGGCCAAGCGCCCGGGCGAGCTGGCCCGCAACTCCCTCAGCCACCTGGCCCGGGGGGCCGACGCGATTCTCTTCTTCCAGTGGCGGGCCTCCCGGCGGGGTGCCGAGAAGTTCCACTCCGCGATGCTCCCGCACGCCGGGGAGAACAGCCGGGTGTTCCGGGAGGTCACCGAACTGGGGGCCACTCTCGGGAGCCTCACCGACGTCCTCGATTCCCGGGTGCAGGCGCCGGTGGCCATTCTCTGGGACTGGGAGTCGCTGTGGGCCCAGGATCTGGACTGGCGCCCGAGCGTCGACCTGGAGCCGCGCCGGCAGGTGCGGGAGTACTACGAGCGTCTCTGGCACGACAAGGTCACCGTCGACTTCGCCCATCCCACGGCCGATCTCAGCCGGTACGCGGTGGTGCTGGCACCGGCGTCGTACCTGCTGACCGGCGAGGCCGCGGCCAACCTGACGGCCTACGTCGAGGCGGGCGGCCATCTGGTGGTCGGGCCGTTCTCCGGGGTCGTGGACCAGGACGACGCCGTGCACCCGGGCGGCTGGAACGGTGTGCTGCGCGACCTGCTCCAGGTCAGCGTCGAGGAGGTCCTGCCCCTGCCGGAGAACGGCGCCGTCACCCTGACCGGCGGCACCCGCGCCGGTGTCTGGGCCGAGGATCTGGCCCCTCAGAACGCCGAGACCGTGCTGGAGTACACCGACGGCCCGGCCGCCGGGCGCCCGGCCGTGACCCGGCGGGCCCTGGGCGGCGGTACGGCGACGTACGTGTCCACCGTGCTCGACCACCACGCCCTGACCGTGGTGCTCGACCCGGTGCTGGAACGGGCGGGCGTCACGATCGACCGCGACCTGCCGTGGGACCTGGAGATCGTGTCCCGCCACGGTGCCGACGGCAGCGAGTACGTGTTCGCGATCAACCACGCCGGGGCCCCGGCCGATCTGCCGGTCGAGGGTGTCGACCTGCTGACCGGCGAACCCTGCACCGGCAGCACGAAGATCCCCGCGGGGGCCGTGCGGGTGTTCCGCCGCTGATCCCTCGCTCGTCCCCCTGGTCCATCGGGCCGGCCGAGGAAGGCTTGCCTGATCATCCACCATTTCTGCCGTGATCAGGCAAACCTCCCCGGTCATCCGGGAAGACCTGGAGCGGACCAGAGCCGTGACCTGGGCATCGTCGGCGGTGGGCCCGCTCCAGGCCCGGTCCAGGACCGGTCCAGGTCCGGTCCAGGTCCGGTCCAGGTCCGCTCCAGGTCCGCTCCAGGTCAAGATCCGGCCGTTCGCTGCCCAGGAACCGCCCGGCTCTTCCACCGCGAGCGGATCGGCTGAGAGCTGAACAGGCTCGAAGACTGTCGGGGGCTTACGGCAAGCTGTTGCCGTGACTTCGCAGACCCCTCAGACCAGCGCCCCGGTGGCGCCCAAGCGCCCCACTGTCCTCAGCAAGCACGGCGACGATCGCACCGACGACTGGTACTGGCTGCGGGAGAAGACCGACCCTGAGGTCATCGCGCTGCTCGAGGCGGAGAACGAGTACCTGGCCGCCCAGCTGGAGGGCACCGGCCAGCTCCAGAGCGACCTGTTCGAGGAGTTCCGCTCCCGCATCCAGGAGACCGACCTGTCGGTGCCGGTCCGCAAGCACGGCTGGTGGTACTACAGCCGCACCGAGGAAGGCCGCCAGTACGGCATCAGCTGCCGCAAGGCTGATGTCGACGGTGAGCCGGGCCCCGACGAGATCGTGCTGCTCGACCAGAACGAGGTTGCCGGCGACGCCGAGTTCTTCGCGCTCGGCGCCTTCACCGTCGCGCCGACGGGCAACCGGCTGGCCTACTCCACCGACCTGACCGGCAGCGAGACCTTCACCCTGCGGGTGCGCGACCTCGGCACGCTGACCGACCTCGACGACGTGATCGAGGGCGTCTACTACGGCGCCACGTTCAGCCGCGACGGCAGCGTGCTCTTCTACACCCGTCAGGACGAGGCCAAGCGCCCCTACCAGGTGTGGCGGCACGTCATCGGCTCGCCCGCCGCCGACGACGTACTGGTGTTCCAGGAGGACGACGAGCGTTTCTTCGTCGGCGTCGGCGGCTCCAAGTCCGAGGAGTATCTGGTCATCTCACTGGGCAGCTCGCTCACCAGCGAGAGCTGGGTGCTGCGGGCCGACGACCCGACCGGCGAGTTCACCGTGTTCGAGCCCCGCCGGCAGGGGGTGGAGTACCACCTGTCGCACTACAAGGACGCCGAGCGCGACGAGTTCTACGTCGTCACCAACGAAGACTCCCCCAACTTCAAGCTCATGGTCACCCCGGCCGCCACAACCGGCCGGGAGCACTGGAGCGAGGTCATCGGCCACCGCCCCGACGTGAAGCTCGACGGCGCCGAGACCATGGCCGGGCACCTGATCCTCTCCGAACGTGCCGAGGGCACGGCCCGCATCGCGCTGTACGACCTGGCCACCGGCACGCACTCGGTGATGGACCAGCCGGAGACCGTCTACGCGGCCGGGGCCGGCGGTAACGCCGAGTTCGACACCCACGTGGTGCGCTACACCTACACCTCGCTGGTGACACCGCGCTCGGTGTACGAGTACGACCTGCTCACCGGCGAGCGCACCCTGCTCAAGCAGCAGCCGGTGCTGGGTGACTACGACTCCTCGCAGTACACCAGTGAGCGGGTCTGGGCCAAGGCTCCCGACGGTGTCGAGGTCCCGATCTCCCTGGTCTACCGTTCCGACCGCGCGAAAGACGGCGGCCCGGCCCTGATCTACGGCTACGGCGCCTACGAGATCTCGACCGACCCGTACTTCTCCTCGTTCCGTCTCAGCCTGCTCGACCGCGGCTTCGTGTTCGCCATCGCGCACGTGCGCGGCGGCGGTGACCTGGGCCGGCTCTGGTACGAAGACGGCAAGTTCGAGAAGAAGCCCAACACCTTCAGCGACTTCGTCGCCGCGGCCGACCACCTGGTGCAGGCCGGCTACACCTCACCGTCGCAGCTCATCGCGCGCGGCGGCAGCGCGGGCGGCCTGCTGATGGGCGCCGTCACCAACCTGCGCCCCGACCTGTTCGCCGGGATCATCGCCGAGGTGCCCTTCGTCGATGTGCTCACCACCATGCTCGACCCGTCGCTGCCGCTGACGGTGCACGAGTACGAGGAGTGGGGCAGCCCCGAAGAGCCCAAGTTCTACGACGTTCTCAAGAGCTACTCGCCCTACGACAACGTGGTGGACGCGGCCTACCCGGCCGTCCTGGTGACCGCGGGCCTGAACGACCCGCGGGTGAGTTACTGGGAGCCGGCCAAATGGGTGCAGAAGCTGCGTGAGCACAACACCGGCCCGAACGAGATCGTGCTGAAGACCGAGATGGGCGCAGGTCATGGCGGTCCGTCGGGGCGTTACGACTCCTGGAAGGACGAGGCCCTGGTCTACGCCTGGATCCTGGAGCGCGCCCTCAAGAAGAACTGACGCCACACGGTTCCCACAACCGGCCCCCGTGATGCCGCCTCCCACCGGCCCCGACCTGCCGTCCGCTGAAATGTGCTGTCCGATCAGCACACACCGGGGTCAGCACGCACAGGGGCCGGGATGCCGCGTACCGGGGAGATCAGCAGCAGGGTATTCCGGAAGTGTTGCGGGCCCTCGCCGCCGCTGCCGGCCGTTCCCGCGAACGCGCCGGCAGCGGGCTGGCCCTGGCCGAGCGCCAGGTCGCGCGGTGCCGGATCTCCGGCTGGCACGGCGTCATCCGACCATGAGCCGCTCCTGGATCGTGACGTCACCGGAACCGGGGAGTTTCCAGGTCACCCTGGAGCAGTTCCGTTCCGCCATTTCTTACTGGGGCCCGGACGCGACGCTCTCCGTGCCACCGGACGATCACGGTACCGATGCCTACCTCGACGTGAATCGGCCTGGGCAGCCAGGCTTTCTCGTCATCCACTACCGCAGGGACGACATGCTCTCGACCGACGGGACCCAGGAGCAGGCCGCCGAGTTCGCGGTCTGGGCGATGCAGGCCTTCTCCGCAACGGGTGAGCTCTGGCTCGTCGACCAGGGTTACAGCGGCCACGTCGTCCTCACCCCCGACATGACCCCCGCCGATGTCATGAACGGCTGGCAGGAGCACTGAAGGCTGGGGTGGCCTGGTGCCGCAACCGCCACCCCACGATCACCGCCGCCCCGACCGGGATCTCCAGCAGGAACGTGAAGAAGCGGTACAGCAGGGCCCCCGCGAGCGCACTCGTGGGGGCGACGGCGGCAGCGGTCAGGCAGCTGAAGATGGTCAGCTCGGCCGCACCCGCCCCGCCGGGGGTGAGGGGCACGGTGGTGATCATGCGCTCGATGCCGACGACGGCCAGGATGAGCAGGAAGGGCTGGTGCACGCCGAGCCCGAGCAGGCACGTGTCGAGCAGCACCCCGAGCAGCACCATGTAGCCGAGACCGCTGAGCACCAACTGGATTCCTGAGCGCCGCAACGCTTTTCCCATGTCCTCGCGCAACGCGGCCACCACCGCACCGGCGCGTTCCCCGACCCGGCGGGACACGCGTCCGCGGGCCAGGATCCCACAGAGCACCAACAGCACCACGCCGGCCCCGGCACTGATCATCACCGGTGCCGAGGCGATCTCGGCACCGGGGCCGTAGAGCAGGAATCCGGTCAGGGACACGGTGCCGAAGCCCACCCGCAGCAGCACCGTGCTGACCTGGTTGAGGGTGAAGTAGCTGGTCATGGCCCGGGCGTCGAACCCCCACGAGCGGATCATCGCGGCGCTGACCCCGTAGCTGAGCGCCCCGCCGAGCGGCAGGCTGTTGGCCACGGCACTCCCCGCGAAGCACAGGCTCAGGGCGCGGCCCACGCTGAGACCGGGAAGGCAGGCGGAGACCTGGCCGGCCCGGGCGCAGTGCCCGGCCCACCAGAGAAGGAGGAGTACCGGGAGCCACAGCAGTTCCAGGCCGAGCACGGTCTGCCCGACCTGCGACCACCCGGCACCCATCGCCGCGACCGTGCGCACGACGAGCCAGAGCACGGCCGGGATCGACAGCAGCAACAACCCGTTGCGCACCACCCGCCGGTGCGCAACGACGAACTCCCGTGGCTTCATGGCGGAATCATGGGGAGGGGGGACTGAACGCAGCGCCACCGGAACGGGCGGCAGCGAGCGAACAACAGGCGAACGACTACGAGGGGCTCAGGGGAGTCCCTTCAACAGCAACCCCACCTCGTCGTCGGTCAGGGCATGGTCGACGACCTCCGGCGGGATGGACAGCAGCACCTGCCCCAGCGGGCCCGACGAGAGCACCACCCCGTCGAACCGGGTCACCGCGCGGGGCGGCCGGGAGGTCGCCCAGGCGTGCAGCCAGGGCCGGGGCACCACGCCGTGGAGGATCTCCGCGTACCAGAACTCGACCGAATCCGGTTCCTTCACCCGGGCCCGCACGTGTGAGGCCTCGCCGTGCGTGGTCATCACCGCCAGGTCGATTTCTTCCGGACCGCTGTCCAGTCCCATGTCCATCGTCCCCTCCCCGTTGCGGCGGACCCCGTGCCGGTTCCCACGTCCCACTGTCAGCGCCTGCCGACCTCCATCACTACATGACATTTTGGCGCGGCCATTTTGTCCAGGCCCTGGCGACATGTGTGGGGTGTCCCATAACCTGCCATGATGACCGAAAGGCGCAGCGCGAGTACCGTGCGTAGATCACTCGGGCGGCAACTGCGCCAGCTCCGCGAAAGCGCGGGTAAGTCCCTGGCCGACTCCCAGGCCGCACACCTCGGCAGCGTACGGAACCTGCAGCGTATCGAGGCGGGACAGGCCCGGCCGAAGCACACCTTCGTCCGCAGTGCCTGCCAGGTCTACGGGGCCGATCAGGCCACCACCGACCGGCTGCTGGCGATGACCGACCAGGCCGACACCGACACCTGGTGGGAGGCGTACGGAACGGTGCAGCACTGGTTCACCCTGCTGCTCGATCTGGAGGGCGTCGCCGACCGCATCTACCTGTACAGCGGCTCCCTGGTACCCGGCCTGCTGCAGACACCGGCCTATGCGAAGGCCTGGTTCCAGATGAACCCCGGCTACGTCACGGACAAGGCCTACGCCGAGCGCGAGGTGGCGGTGCGGGCCCGGCGGCAGGACGTGGTGTTCGACCGCGACGTGGCGGTCACCGCGATCATCGACGAGTCGGCGCTGCAGCGGGTCGTGGGCAGCAAGGAGGTCATGGCCGAGCAGGTCGCGCACCTGCGTGAACTCGCCTCGCGGACCGGGACGCAGGTGTACGTGCTGCCGCTGGAGGCCGGCGCGCACGCCGGTGGCAAGGGCGAGTTCATCGTGCTGGAGTTCGACAGCGACGAGGAACCGGACGTCGCGTACGTCGAGACCTACCTGTCCGGCCAGTATTCCAGCAAGCCCAAAGTTATGGAGGAGCTGAGGTGGAGGTATGCCTCGCTCAAGGCAATGTCGGTCCCTCTCGAGGAGTATCTAGGACCATGAATCAGCGTGAGCAGTGGGTGAAGGCCTCCGCGTCCGCAGACTCCGGCAACTGCGTGGAGATGCTGGCCGGCGACGGGCAGGTCCGGGTACGGGACTCCAAGCAGGGCGAGCGGGGGGCCGTTCTGTGCCTGGCTCCCGGCGGCTTCGCGGCCTGGGTCGAGGGCGCGAAGGCGGGCCAGTTCGACCAGTTGATCTAAAGGCAACCCATGGTGGACGTCGTTGGCCCCCCAGGGGGCCCGTCGGCGTCCACCATGGGTCGCCTTCTACGGGCTGGGCCGACGGGGGGTGCAGGCGTTCTCCAGCTCGTCACCGGTGCCGTCGAAATGCTCCCGGCACCAGGCGCGAACTTCCTTCTTCGACCCGAAGCCGTTGTCGGAGAACACGACCCACATGGTCTGACCCTGATAAGTCTGCCGCTCACCGTAGTCGGTACTGCGGAGCACGATGATCCGGCCCAGGTCCGGGCGGGCGGACAGTTCCTGCACCTGCGCCAGGATGTCGGCCGCCTCGAAGACGTGCGAGCCGTCTGCCGTGGTCTGGTACGCGTCCCGTACGCCCGGGGCCTTCGACGACAGCTGGGCCAGCCAGGTGCCGTACACCTCGCCGGCGCCGTTCAGCCCTTCGTCGGCGAGCGCGTCGAGGTCCAGCCTGGCCTGCTCGTCGGCGGAGAGTGCCGGCGTGGTCGGTGTAGTCGGGGTGGCGGTGTACGTGGCGGGGTCGTCGGTGGTCCAGAAGTCGTCGGTCCCGTACGACGGCGTCGCCGGTTCGTCGATGTCCTGTGCCGCAGCCGGTTCCGCCGGTGACTCACTGTTCTCACGCCGCCCCAGGGCCAGGCCGATCGACAGCACCAGCACGAGCAGCACCAGCCCCGCCCCCACGGCCTGGAACTGGCGCTGCGCGTACCAGGGTCGGTTCCGGGACAACGGGGGGACGTCGATCTCGGCGGTGGTTCCCGGCCCCACCGTAGGAGGGGGAGGCGTGAACGAACCCGTGACGGCCTGCCCACCCGCCAGTTCCTCACCGCACAGACGGCAGAGCCGGTCTCCGTCGCGCGGCGCGGTGCCACACACGGGGCAGGGCGCAACCGGTGGCACTGCCATCAGAAAACGCCCGTGGAAACCAGATTCACCAGTCGCTTCACGAACTCTCCGATGCCGGTGAGCTGTTCGGTCATGGTCGCGGCCCCGGTCAGGATCGTCAGCACGGTGCGGCGCTTCGGCGCGGGGGCGGCCAGGGCCTGTTCCACGGTGCCGATCTGCAGCTGCGCAGCCTCGGTGTCCTGGTCGTCGAGGGCCTCGAGCCGACCTCGCAGGTCGGCCAGATGTCCCTGTAGGAGACGGATCTCGTCGGCCGCCAGGACCTCGGGCAACTCCTGCCCGGATTCCGTGACGTTCGCCGTCGCGCGGCTGTGCGCCCCGACCGCCATGGCCCCCTGCGTGGTGAACGTACCGCCACTGATGGTGACCCGCTCGTCCGATGTCATGATGCTCCTCCCCCTCGGTTCGGCGCCGTGGTCTCGGCCACCGAGTTCGCCCCCACCGCCAGGGACGACGCGTTGAACGTGCCGCCGCTGATCTGCGTGGAGTTGTTGATGATCGTGGTGGTGCGCTCGATGAACTCCTCGTTGGAGTAACCGAACTCCTCGAGCACCTCGGCCACCGCGTCCCGCACGCGGCGCTCGACCAGATAGATGTAGCGCTGCCCGTCGAGCCTCTGGAAGAACTGTTCCGAGGTGTTCTCGGCCCCGAGCTCCCGCACGCTGGTGCGCACGCCGTAGTCGAAGGCCAGCCGGTTGCCGATCTCCTGGATCTCGCCCCGGTAGGTCAGCTGCTCCCGCACCCGGTCGCGGGTGGAGCGGACGAAATCCAGCGGCGAGCGCAGCAGCTTCATCGGCAGGCCGCCCAGGGCGCTGCGGGCCAGCTGCAGGTACACCGCCGGTTCGAGCTGCTGGTAGCTGTCGGCGCTGTGGTAGAGCTCGCGGATGGAGGGCAGCTGGGCGCCCACGAACTCCATGTAGAGCGTTTCGCCCCGGACACTGAAGTAGAGGAAGACCGTGACTTCGAGTTCACCCTCCCAGGCCCCGATCCGGATGGTCAGGTACTCGGTGGCGCGATTGCGGTCGTACTGCTCGAAGCTGTCCAGCTCGGCCCGGCTCAGATGGTGCCGGGGCAACCTCTGGGCCACGTCGAGCAATCCGTCCTGGCGGCGCAGCAGGCCGGGCACGAACAGCCGGGGCTGCATGGACAGACCCACGATGCGGCGCCCGGCCGGGGTGTTCGGGTCGGCCAGCGACAGCATGGCCAGGCGCATCCGGCGGTACAGGGTCTGCGGGGAGAGCTCGCCGGGCGAAGGCGCGGGGGTGTCGGCCGGCTCGTCTCCCGACGGCCCGCCCTCGGAACGCGGTCGCAGGGGGATGGCCAGGTGCCACGGCTGCTCCAGGAAGCCCGACCCGACGAACGGCCGGTCGGCCACCGAACGCGAGTAGTAGGTGACATTGCCCTTCTGCGCGTCGGCCAGGAAGGCGACACGGCCGGCGTGACGCTCGGGCTCGCGCGGCGCGAGCTGCGGCACGAAGCGGCCCGGCGACAGCTCGGTCAGGATCGTGTGGTGGTTGACCAGCAGCTCGACCAGACGCACCGCCCAGGCCAGCCCCCACAGCACGAGAAACACGAATACCGAGGCCTTGAGCGCGCCCTCGGTTCCGGTGCCCTGGCCGGACCCGAGCACACCGTCGGTCGAATTGGCCAGCTGGGCGTCGCCGTTGAGGAAAACCAGGGTCAGGAAGTTCAACAGCATCGCAACGAACGCGTGCATGAACCCCCGGAGAATGCGCCCCGCGGCGAAGGCCTTCCAGGCCCGCACGATCTGGCTCAGCGACTGCGCCAGCAACAGCCCGGCAATGACCGCCGTGCTGTCGATGAACAGCATCACCAGCAGGACGACGACGAAGGCCAGGTTGCGCAGGAACTCCCGCCGTTGCGCCTGAATGGCATGCCGCAGAACGGGAACGATGTCGATGCCGTACGACGGCGCGACCGCCCGGTGCCCGGCCTCGAGCACCTCGTGCAGCACCTGACGGCGGAAGTCGCGGTCCAGGTAGACGCCTACGCAGAGATATCGCGTGGCCTCGCTACTGGCCCAGTCCGGGTCATTGTCAGGTGATTTCCCCCGGTCTTGAATAACCGGCACCGACGACGAGATCGCCATATCGATTCCCTCCCCCAAGGACGGAAACTTGATATCTCAAATTCCTTGACCAGAAGTTATCAGGCGACTCCGGCAGGCACGACACGATTAATGAAGTGAGGACCGAATTGAAACGAACGGGCCGCTCCGGCGGAAACTACACCGGGCACCCGGCCCCGGCGCCCCGGTGGGTCGGTCTACTCTGGCGGGCGTGGAGATCAGGCAGTCGCGGAAGCTGAATCATGTCGCCTACGACGTCCGTGGGCCGGTGCTCGACGAGGCCATGAGGCTGGAGGCCGAGGGCCACCAGATCCTGCGGCTGAACATCGGCAACCCGGCACCCTTCGGATTCGACGCGCCGCAAGACATCCTGCGCGACATGATCCAGCAACTGCCGGCGGCCCACGGCTACAGCGACGCCAAGGGCATCGTCCCGGCCCGGCGCGCGGTCGTGCAGTATCACCGGGCCAAGGGCGTCGAGGACATCGACATCGACGACGTCTGGCTCGGCAACGGCGTCTCCGAACTGATCAGCATGTCGTTGCAGGCCCTGCTGAACGACGGCGACGAGCTGCTCGTGCCGAGCCCCGACTACCCGCTGTGGACCGCCACCACCACGCTGGCCGGCGGCCAGGCCGTGCATTACCGCTGCGACGAGGCCTCGGGCTGGATGCCCGACCTGGCCGACATCGAGGCGAAGATCACCGACCGCACCGTCGGCATGGTCATCATCAACCCGAACAACCCGACCGGCGCCGTCTACCCGCGCGAGGTGCTCGAGGGCTTGGTCGAGATCGCCCGCCGGCGTGGGCTGATGCTGCTCAGCGACGAGATCTACGACCAGATCCTGTACGACGACGCGCAGCACGTGGCCACCGCCTCACTGGCTCCCGACGTGTTCTGCCTGACCTTCAACGGCCTCTCGAAGGCCTACCGGGTGGCGGGCTTCCGGGCCGGCTGGATGGTGGTGTCCGGCCCCCGGCACCAGGCGAAGGACTACCTCGAGGGCCTGCAGATCATGGCCAACCTGCGGCTGTGCGCCAACGTGCCCTCGCAGCACATCATCGCCACGGCGCTGGGCAACCGGCTGGAGGCGGGCCACGGCAGCATCAACGACCTGCTGCTGCCCGGCGGCCGCCTGCGTGAGCAGCGCGACGTCACCTACGAGATGCTCCAGCAGATCGACGGGGTCAGCTGCGTGAAACCGCAGGGCGCCCTGTACTGCTTCCCTCGCCTCGACCCGAAGGTCTTCCCGATCGAGAACGACGAGGCCTTCGTGCTCGACCTGCTGCGCGAGCAGAAGGTCATGGTCGTGCACGGCCGGGGCTTCAACTGGTCGGCGCCCGATCACTTCCGCATCGTCACGCTGCCCTCCGCCGACGTGCTGAAAGACGCGATCGGCCGGATCGCCGAGTTCCTGGACACCCGCCGGGCCTGAAACCCTGCTCAGCCCCGCAACCGGGCGAGGAAGTCGTCGAGCTGGGCCAGCATCCGTTCCGGCGTGCTGCGTGCCGGGGCCAGCACCGCCTCGATCTGCTGCCCCATGAGCAGGGAGAGCAGCCCGTCGACGGTGGCCGGGCTGACGGCGCCGGGCGCGACGTCACCGTCGCGCTCGGCCTCGGCCAGACGCTCGGCCATCTCCACCCGCCACCGGCCGGTGATGCCGGCGTAGAGCTCGGCCTTGTCCGGTGAGTTCAGGGCCTGCTGCCAGAAGTTGATCGCCAGCCGGGCCTCGGCCCGACGCTCGGCGTCCAGCGGCATGATCTCCCGGCAGAGCGTGCGCAGGCCGTCCTGCCCGTGCCGGCGCGGATCGGCGGCGTCGGCCCGCCGGTTGGTCGCGGCCACGATGTGCTCGAAGGCCGCGGTCAGCGCGGCTTCCTTGCTAGGGAAGTAGTAGCGCAGGGCCCCGTTGGACGTGCCGGACACCTCGGCGATGCGCCGCGTGGTCACCGCCTGGATGCCCTCGTCGGCGACCAACCGCCACACCGTCTCGACGATCTCCCGCCGCCGTTCGTCGTGATCAACGATCTTCGGCACCTCGCCGGCCTCCCTGGTACGCGCGTCCCCACAGCCTAGTAGGGGACAGAACGGGACCTCTGGCCCGTCCCCTCCCGGCCACCAGTCCCGGGTTTACCTCGATGTAACGAGCCGACATCTTATTTTGTACATCTGTTGATTTACCTTGATGTCGCAGCCGCCGAGGCCGTCGGGTCGCCACCGCCACCTCGCACTCCTGCGCCTCCTCCGTGCCCCTTGTGCGCTCCCGTCCGGGCCGGAGCCCGCTCCCGAAGGAAAACTGCTGTGATTCAGACAACTTCACCTCATGACCGGCATCCACTGAGCCCGGTGACCGAGACCGAGATCGACGCCGTGCGCGCCCTGGCCGACACGGCCGGACTGCTCACCGACAGCACCCGCTTCGTCTACATCGGCCTCGAAGAACCGGACAAGGCCGACGTTCTCGCCTGGACCCCCGGCACCCCGTCCGCGCGCCGGTTCCGGGCCCTGCTGCTCGACCTGAACAGCCAGGTATCCCGTGACGTCGTGATCGACATTAGCTGCGGCACAGTGGTTTCCGACACCGTATTGGACGTCGCCGCCACCGGTCAGCTGCCGGTGCTGGACGAGGAGTTCGAGCTCGTCGAGCAGTTGCTGACCCAGGACGAACGCTGGCTGGCAGCCGTCGCGGTCCGCGGACTGGACATCGAAAAAGTCCGCGTGGCACCGCTGTCGGCCGGGGTCTACGCCGACGAGTACCCCCAGGAGTCGGGCCGCCGGGTGCTGCGCGGGCTCGCGTTCTACCAGGAACACCCGGCCGACTCGGCCTGGGCCCACCCGATCGACAACCTGGTGGCCTACGTCGACACCGTGAACCGCGTGGTCGACCAGGTCATCGACTACGGAATCGTGCCGGTACCGGCCGAGTCCGGCAACTTCGACGACCCCGCGGTCAGCGGTCCGCCGCGCATCACCCAGAAGCCGCTGCTGATCACGCAACCTCAGGGGTCCAGCCTCAGCGTCGACGAGGACAACCTGCTGACGTGGGAGAAATGGTCACTACGAGTAGGTTTCGACGCCCGTGAGGGACTCGTCCTGCACCAGATCGGTTTCGACGAGGGCGAGGGGGTGCGACCGGTCATCCACCGCGCCTCTATCGCCGAGATGGTCGTGCCCTATGCCGACCCGGCGCCGGTACGTTCCTGGCAGAACTACTTCGACACCGGCGAGTACCTGGTCGGGCGGTACGCGAACGCCCTCGAGCTGGGCTGCGACTGCCTGGGTGAGATCACCTACCTGGACGCGGTCATCGCTGACGAGAAGGGCCGGGCCAAGCGCCTTCCCAACGCCGTCTGCATTCACGAGGAAGACTTCGGCATTCTCTGGAAGCACTCCGACCTGTGGTCCGGCTCGCACCACACCCGCCGCCAGCGCCGTCTGGTGGTCAGCTTCTTCACCACGATCGGTAACTACGACTACGGTTTCTACTGGTACCTCTGCCTCGACGGCACCATCGAGTTCGAGGCCAAGGCCACGGGTGTCGTGTTCACCAGCGCCCACCCGGGCGGCGACTACCCCTATGCCACCGAGATCGCGCCCGGCCTCGGCGCGCCGTTCCACCAGCACCTGTTCAGCGCCCGCCTCGACATGGCGGTCGACGGCGTGAACAACCGGATCGAGGAGATCGACGTGGTCCGCGTGCCGATGGGACCGGACAACCCGCGCGGCAACGCCTTCCGCACGCAGTCCAGTGTGCTCGCGAGCGAGGCCGCAGCGCGCCGCGACGCCGACCCGGCGAAGAACCGGGTGTGGCACATCAGCAACCCGGACCAGCTCAACCGACTGGGCCGGCCCGTCGCCTACGCCCTGATCCCCGAGGGCCTGCCCACCCTGCTGGCCGACCCGGAATCCTCCGTGGCCCACCGCGCCGCCTTCGCCACCAACCACCTCTGGGTGACGCAGTACGACCGGTCACAGCGTTACCCGGCGGGCGATTTCGTCAATCAGCACCCCGGGGACGCGGGCCTTCCCGCCTACGTGGCGGGCGACCGCGACCTGGACGGCCAGGACCTGGTGCTCTGGCACACCTTCGGCCTGACCCACACCCCGCGGCCGGAGGACTGGCCGATCATGCCCGTCGACTACACCGGATTCACCCTCAAGCCGGTGGGCTTCTTCGGGCGCAACCCGACTCTCGATGTGCCCGCGTCCACGAGCGCGCACTGTGCCACCTCGTCCTCAAGCACCGGAGGTTCGTGCCATGACTGAGACCGCCGCCCGCAACCACACCGAGAACCGCTTGCAGGGCACGCTGGGGCCGGGTGCCATCGTCTTCATGGTGGTGGCCGCCGCGGCGCCCCTCACCGTCGTCGCGGGCAGCGTGCCGCTGGGGATGAGCCTCGGCAACGGCGCCGGCTACCCGGCGATGTACGTGGTCGCGGCCGTGATCCTCATGCTCTTCGCCGTCGGGTTCGTCGCGATGACGCGGCACGTGCCCAGCGCCGGGGCCTTCTACAGCTACGTCGAGCAAGGGTTGGGACGAGGGCCCGGTCTCGGGGCGGCCTTCCTGGCCCTGATCACGTACACGGCGGTACAGGGCGCGGTCTACGGCTACCTGGGCTTCGCGCTGAACGAGCTGCTGGTCACCTACGGGGCGCCGTCGCTGCCCTGGTGGCTCTGGTCGCTCGTGGCGATCGCCGTCACCGGCCTGCTCGGTTACCGTCACATCGATCTCTCCGGCAAGGTGCTCGGGGTGTTGCTCGTGGCCGAGATCGCCATCGTGCTGCTGCTCGACGCGTCGGTGGTCGTGCGCGGCGGCAGTGACGCGGAAGGGCTGTCCACCGGCGTGTTCCACCTCGACACGATCACCTCGGGCGCCCCGGGCATCGGCCTGATGATGGCCATCGCGGGCTTCATCGGGTTCGAGGCGACCGCCGTGTTCCGGGACGAGGCCCGCGATCCCGACCGCACCGTCCCCCGGGCCACCTACGCCGCGCTGGCCCTGATCGGGATCTTCTACTCGGTGTCGGCGTGGGCCGTCATCAGCGGCTGGGGCGACACCGCGGCCGTGGCCGAGGCGACCTCCGACCCGGGGACGATGGTGGCCACCACCACCGAGCAGTACCTCGGTCCCGCCGCGGGTCACGTCGTACAGGTGCTGCTCGTCTCCAGTCTGTTCGCCTGCGTGCTCTCGTTCCACAACGTGCTCTCGCGCTACCTCTTCGCGCTGGGCAACGCCGCCGTGCTGCCGTCGGCGCTGGGCCGCAGCCACACCCGGCACCACTCCCCGCACAACGGTTCGTTCGCCCAGACCGCCACCGCCACGGCGCTCCTCGTGGTCTGTGCGGGCGCCGGGCTGGATCCGGTAGCCGAGGTCTTCGCCTGGCTGTCGGGTGCCGCCACGGCGGGCATCCTGCTGCTCATGCTGGTGACCAGCGTGGCCGTGCTGGTCTGGTTCCACCGTTCGCGGGCCGACACCCGCCTCTGGCACACCCGGATCGCGCCGGGCCTGGGCCTGGTCGGGCTCGCGGCCTGCCTGGCGATCACCGTGCAGAACCTGCCGCTGCTCGTGGGCGGATCCCAGACCCTCGCCCTGGGGATCGACGCGGTGCTGGTGTTGTCGCTGGTGGCCGGGCCGGTGCTGGCCGCGGTCCGGCCCGGGGCCGGTGCTCTGCCGGTGGTGCAGGACAGCTGATGGGTGCCCGGACGGTCGCGGCGCTCGGGGCGGCCGGTGCGGCGACGCACCTGGCCGTGCTGCTGCAGCACCCCGGCTGGTCGTCGCACACGGCACTGTTCGGGGTCATGTCCCTGACCTGCCTGGGATGCGCCGCCCACCTGGCCCGTTCGGGATCGGCGCGCAGTCTGATCATGACGGCGGCTATGGCCGCCGCCATGATCGTGCTGCACCTGGGTTACCTGTTCGCCACCGTGGCCCCCTTCGGCGCGACCGCCACGGGGCACCATCAGGTCGTGGTGATCCCGGTTCAGGAAGCGGCCCCGGTTCAGGAAGCGGCCCCGGTTCAGGGACACGAGCACAGCGAGGGAATCGCCGTACTTGTTCCTCTGGTGACGGAACTGGCCGTGCTGGCCCTCACCGGCCCCCTGCTGCGCCGCCGGCGTTCCCTCCCGGCGGCGCGGCAGCGACCAGATGATGACGCCGGACGATGTCGACGGCGCGGGCCGTCTGTTCCGTCGTCGCGACCGGTATGGGCCGGCCCGGCGCTCCTGGTTCCCCGGCCTCGACGAAGAAATCCCCGGCCCCGGACGGGGTGAAGACGAACAGCACCCGGACCGGGGAGTCTCCTGCGCAGGGAGCGCCAGACCACTGTTTCTCATTCTGTCGGTGGCGACGTTTAGTATGGGTTTGTCGCGATGGGGGTCGTGAAATACGTTGCCATCGGGGGGTGTACGGGGTGGGAAGACTCAGTGACGGTCGCCTGACAGGCGAACTACCGATCCAGTTTCTCGACGTGGCCGACTGGTTGCTGGAAGAACTGCAGGCGATCGACGATTCTCCTGCCGGGGGTGGCTCCGGGCACATGACCGATGAGATGCCAGAAGGCGCTCGCCCACCGGGTTATCGGTTCGTGGGGCGAATCCTGGCGCAGGAGCTGATGGTCCGGCGAACGCAGGCTGCGCAGATGCGGACCGTGGCCGAGGCGGTGGCGCTGATCGAGCCGGCCCGACGTAGCGGGCGATCTCACGCGCGGCGTGCAGGTGACCGCACCGCGCGAGCTGCCGCGAGCGATCCCCTGCACGATCCGGCGACCGGCACCGGCGCGCATCGAGACCACGAGGATGACACGGGCCGTCCGGAGCATGGCGAAGATGAGGACGGTACGAAGGTTCGGAGGTCGAAGATCTCTGCTGAGCAGTTGCTCTCGGCCCGGCTTGCTCCGGAGTTGAATCTGCATCCGCTGACGGCGGCGGTGGAGGTCGGTGTCGCGGTCGGGCTGGTACGTGATCTTCCTTTGATCATGGGCTTG